>NZ_JAJKFT010000001.1 GCF_020966755.1 Blastopirellula sediminis | reverse complement strand
CCTTTCGCCGCTTTCACTCAGGAGCAAGCTCCCAAGATATCGCGCGACTTGCATGCCTAATCCATGCCGCCAACGTTCATTCTGAGCCAGAATCAAACCCTTCAATTGTTATATGCTTGAACGATCAGCCGAAGCCTTTCGCTATGTAGCAAAATTAAATGGTTTGAACTGCTCTTTGCAAAACAATTCAAATTCAAGTTCATTGTGATTGACTTCTACAAAGACGACCCGAAGGCCCTCTCTGCGAAGCACAGTCTCACGCCGAACTCAACAGAGGTCACAACCAAATTGTCAAAGATCAAGCTCCGAGAAACGTTGTCTCTCGGTTTTGTTTTTCCCCTTGGCCGCGTCAGCAACCAACTGGGAAGAGACAAAGAGTACCAGAACTAACCGGGGCGTCAACGGCCCACGTCCATTCCGCAAAAGTTTTTCGTTCGATTTTGCATTTCGCCCGAGAAAACAAGGACCAAACGCCGCGAAAAAAGTTCACGAGAATCTGAAAATCGACCCTTCGCGAGCCCTTTCGGCGACTGATTTTGGATCGCTTCCGAACGAAATTGCCATCTGATTTACGACTTTGAACCGCGCGCGGTTCGCCCCTTTCGGGAGCCCGCATTCGACGCGCGATTCTGCCGGCAGATCCGATCATTCCGATCGGCGAAAAGAGAAAGCTGCCCAATTGGCGGCGGGTCGGTCCCAATCTGGGCAGGGGCGCCAACGAAAAACTAGGGTTGGAAGTTCATTTTCCCGTTTTTCGCATCGCCGGAGTCCAATCCGATGCCCAAACCGGTCGTTTTGCTGCTGGCCCTTGGTACGTTTTTGCTGCCCATCGGCGTTGTCGTCGTGATGAACGCCGACAAGATCCAGCTCCCAGAGCCTCCCAAGCCGCACGAGATCCAGGGAAAGGTCTACTTCTTCTCCGCGCCTTGGTGCGGAGCCTGCAAGCGAGCCCAGCCCACCTACGAACAACTGCGTGACGAGGGCTATCCGATCAAGAAGATCAACGTCGACAACGATCAGGACCTGGCGATGAAGTACAACATCCGCTCGATCCCGACCTTCGTCTACGTCCGCGACGGCAAAGAAGTTGGTCGAACCAGCTCGCCTGGATCGGTGAAGATGCTGTTTCCGTGGTGGTAACGGTTACTGGGTGAAGCGGAACGAGGTTTTTAACCTCTCAAGGTCGGTCTCGGAAACGAGATTTCGATCCACCACGCCGCGAATATCGTAGACGCCGCTGGCATGCGAAACGGTCATTGAGACCCACCAGACCGGCAATTCTTTTCCTACGGCGCGGCGTTCGACGGCATAGTTGTCGTAGCGGGTTAGCACGTGCTGCAGAATTGGATTTCCACGAAATCTATCTTCTGGCGTTGGGCATCCGCTTAGCTTCTCGATCCGCCGCACCGCCTCCTGGTCCGTTTCGCCGGGGAATCGCGGATAGTAAGTCACTCGAAGCATTGCATATCCAGGGGCAAGTTCTCCGCCACGAAATCCGTCATGGTCGCCGATCCACAGGTATTCCGTGCGGTCTCTTTTGGGGAGAGTAGCGATCCTGGCGGTCGGAAACTTAACCTCAAACGGCTGCTTGTCGCTCTTGAAGGTGTGCCACGTCGGGCCGAAGAGATTTTTGGGCGTCGTCGGTGGTGCGGCCGCCACGGGCATTGCAGGCGAAGGCTTCGGCGTTGGCGGCGCAGCGACCGCCATTGGCGGCTGAAAATCAGGATCCTTCTGAGAACGTTCTGGATTGGATTCCGCCGGCGCCGGACTCCCTGCGTGAATACGAAAGGAATCTCGAGCCGCCATCATCTGCGTTTGCGAATAGGCTTGAACTAACGCAATTCCCGTCACGATGTAAACGCCGGTCGGGTGCGCAACCGAGAGCGAAAACAGCGTCATCTCATCTCCCCATGGACCAGTCGCAGTTCGTTCCACCGCGGTCAATCCCTTGAATTCGATTTGCCGCCGGGAAACCTTCGCTCCCTTTTTCTCCGTTCCATCTGGGGCAATCTGCGCCAGCTTTTCGGTGCGATTAATCGCCCCCATGTCCGACTCCCCAGCCAGTCGGTTGAAATGGCTAACCGCAATGACGGCATACTTGTTCGGGTTTCCCACGCCCAGCCGCTGAGAAGTCCAAACGAAATGTTGCCCCCCTTCGCGTGAAGCGACTTCAACGTGCGTGTTCGGCAAATAGATTTCAAACGGCGGATCGTCCGAGTGATACAACTTCCAATCGCCGATTCCAGCGACTCTGGCTTTCTCGGCAGGCGTCATTTCGTCGGAAGCCACTTTGGGCGTCTTCGGAATCGGATGCATCTGGCCGTCCCCCAGCACGCCGTCGGTCAGGCGAAATGATGCGATAACCGCCTCACGTTCTTCCTTGGGCGAGATTTTGACGTTCACGCGATAGACGAATGACTCGTCGGCGACGAAGAAAATCGAGGAGTTTGGATTTCCCCATTCTCCAATCATCTTGTAATCAACGCCGCGTTTGCCCCCGATCAGCACATCGCGGGTCTCAATCTTCGTGTCGAAGTCTTCCAAAATCTCCTGATGAAAGTCTTGGTCAGTCTCCATCGACTCGTTAACAAGATTGCGAACCGCCAGCGACGGAGTCTCAAACGCTCCGAGCGGGCGACAAGTGACGACCAGAATCCAGTGATCGTAGGAAACGACGGAGACCCCGCGGGCTTTCCAGGCGTAGCGAAAATACCCTTCACCGAGATCTTTCGTGCTGAACTCGCAATCGGCAGGCACACGCCACGAGAATGGATGCTGACTAGAAGCGAAAGAGGCCCACTCCCGCTTCGACGCGTCGATGATTTCCTGCGTTTGCGGCTCATCGAGTTCGACCAGAGGAGGCGGATCCTGTCCAATACCGAAGTTCGGCAATTCTAGGCCGTCCATCTCTGCAACCGCCTGCCAAGCGTAGCTGATCGCAATCCCCACTCCGCCAATCAGCAGCAACACGCCGAGCGTCGCACCGCCAACCAGCAACCAAACGCGATTTCCTTTTCGCGACGCTCGCTTTCGCGGAATGGGCACGGCCCCCTTCGTCGAATCGGCGGCGGCCAGCGACTTTAATTCGAGCAGCGCATCGCCGCCGGAAGCGTCGCCGCGCGCCGATGGCGTGGGGATCGAGATCACCCCTTCGCTACATTTCGGACAACGGATCTTCCGCCCGGCGAACTTGTCGGCGACCTGATAAGTCTTTTGGCATTGCGGACAGCAAACGGAAATCGGCATCGATGCGTCTCGGTCAGGCGTGGGAAAATCAAAGATCACATGGTAGGAAGGCGAGCGACGTGAATCGTCGGTCGTTACTCAACCGGGATTTCCTCCCAGCGGACGTACTGTCCGTTCGGGTCAGGTTGCCCGGAGATATTTCGCGGCGTAGGACGCGGACCTTTGGGGTTGAGAACAGGGATCAGTTTCGAGCCGTCACCTGGCGTGCCGGGGGCGCTGAGGAAGTGGAACGAATTGATGAACCGATCTTCGACCGCGCGTCCTTCTTTCGAGCGAGCCGCGACCGAGTAGACGCCGGTCGGGTGAAAAAAGATTCGGACTCTCTCGGTCAACCCGATACCCGGAATCGACGTTCCGGTGGTCTGCGTAATATCGAGGGCGGTAACGCCGTCGACGGAGATCGTGTTCACGTCAAGGTTCACACCCGGGCTTTTACCAGCCAACGCAAACCCATCCATCAGCGTTTTCATCATCTCATCCGCCGAAATTCCTGCGGCAAGGGGCGCGTAGGTTACGCTAAAAACCGTCCCATAACCGCGAGTCAAATCGGTGTGCAAGATATGCTCGCCATGAACCATTCCTGCGTCGAGCCGGTGCAGGTAATTCACCGGTTGGGTAGCGCTGGGGTTTAACTGATTCTTGGGGAACGCGATGACGTCGCTCGTGGGGAACTCGACTTCAAAGGGATGCAGTTTCGAGCGCATCTTGACCGCCCCACCCCACAAACCGCTGACGTCCAGTCCTCCCAGCAGACCACTCAATCCGGACGCCGGAGCGCTGGAGGTCGGCTGCGCTGGCATCGTCGACTCTGGTTGCGGCGCCGCGGGGACTTCCGTTGGTTCAACTCTCGGCGGCGGCGATGAAGCGACGAGATCGTTGAAGCGGATCGAGTGGACGATGTCCATCCACCGATTGGGAAGACAATTGGCCTCGGCTACCGCCAACAAAACGTAGACCTGCTGGCGATGCGGAATGTAAGCGGCGAAGTTTAACGTTCGCTGCGACGGCATCTCGAAACTGACCATGTACGCCGGGCGCCCAACCAGCGACGCACTACCCAAGCGTGCATTTCTGATCAGACTTTCGTCCGGTGGAAGAGGGCTGACCCGTCGCTTGGCCGCCTCGATCGCATCCAAGTCGTTTTGGTTCGGCTCGCGGGGCAAGACGATCAACTTGACTTCCGTGATGCTGCCGACCTCCGAGTTTTTGTATTGCGGCGAAATCGCCCAACGAAACTGCTCCAGCCCGGCGATCTGCTCCTGCACCACCGGTCCGGATGGAAATCTCACTTCGATTGGGTAGTTCGGCGGTCGAAACATCTGGCCCATATTTGGATCGGACATCACGCTGCTGGGGCCGATTTGATTCACGTTCTGCGGCACGTTCGGCGGCGGAACGTTCGGAGCCGGTCCACCATTTTCGACCGGAACCGTCCAGGGGTTAGCGGGCGGGATCGGATTTGACTTACTGGCGAGGTCCCACGCGTACTTTCCGGCGATCGCCATACCGCCGAGCAAAACGACAAGCCCAAGCAATCCGCCGCCAACCATCAACAGAGTGCGCGTCAGACGACGAGAAGAAGCGTGGGGACGAAGCGGCGGAGAGGCAAACGCATTTGCGGCGGTCGGCTCATCCGGCCGTAACTGCAAATCATCCGACGGGAAGCTCGACGGAGCGGGCACGGCGGCAGGAACCTGAATGACGCCCTCTTTGCATTTCGGGCAGCGCACCTTGCGCCCGGCAAATTTGTCCGCGAGTTGAAATTCGTTTTGGCAGTGCGGGCAGCGGACAGGAATCGGCATCAATTCGACTTTAGCTGGATAAGAAAGCGGGAGTCATGTCACTGCGTGAAACGAAATGAATTCTTGATCGTGTCGAGATCGGCGCCGGACATTTGCGGTCGGGGGGCAATTCCTTGAAAATGATAGATGCCGGTCGGATGCGCCACCGTCAACGAAATCACGCCTAAATGGTTCTCACCCATGAGCTTGCGATCAACGGCAGTATATCCACTCACATTGGTCGCCGCCCGAACAATCGGTGCGCCGTGCAACGCATAGACCTCTCGGCCAATTCCTCGCGTCCCTTCCAGACGCTGGATCGCTTGCTGATCAGATTCCCCGGGCATCCGTTGAAACTGCATGATACGGAGCAGCACGCCGCCATACCGGCCCGTCGGTACCCATTTGTATACGGTTTCGACTCCCATCGGGATGACAAGGACGTTTTGGCTAGGAAGCAAAACCTCGAACGGATGCTGAGCTCCGCGATAGGTCATCAAGGGGACAGAATTGGGGGACGAATACTGCCCAGGGATTGGGGACGACGGGACAGCGACGATCACGGAGGAGTTCATGCGGGAATCTTCGGCATTTCCCGATGGCGAATTCGGAGCCGGTTCGCCCTGTCTCACGTTGACAATCGCCTCGCGAGTCGCAGTTTGCGAAGCTGGCGTCGACCGAAAGCTACCTTCGTCTGGCGCTGACGCCTCATCGCCGACTCCCAAGTCAGGCAATTCAATCGCCCCCAGCCGAGCGACCGCTCCCCAGGTAAAGAGGCTCGCCACGGCAACTCCGCCCAGCAGCAGCATCACTCCCAGA
Organism: Blastopirellula sediminis; assembly: GCF_020966755.1. Classification (NCBI taxonomy): domain Bacteria; kingdom Pseudomonadati; phylum Planctomycetota; class Planctomycetia; order Pirellulales; family Pirellulaceae; genus Blastopirellula; species Blastopirellula sediminis. The sequence goes on along the minus strand of NZ_JAJKFT010000001.1, from coordinate 193,876 downwards.
ACGATGCCGCTTATCAGCAGCCCGTTGCGTAGCGCTGATCGCGGAATGTCATCCGAAGCCCCGGAGGCCGTTCCCCCAACAGTATCGGCGGAAGCGAGCGGTTTTAGTCGATAGGGCGCATCGGCGTTTGTCGCGGTCGGACCAGGTGATAGAGAGGGGACCGAAAACTCCGCGGCGCCGCACTTCGGGCAGCGGATCTTGCAGCCCGCGAACTTGTCGGCGAGCTGAAAGCTCTGGTGGCACTGAGGACAGCAAACCGGAATCGGCATCGAACGCCTCTGCCGAGATTTTCAATTTGGGAAGAGAAGAGTACCGCTCCTCGGCGTCGAGCGGTCGATGCCGGGCAGACTCTATTGTAGGGGAATCACTTCCCACAAAATATACTCGCCTTGCGGATTTGGTTGGCCGGAAATGTCATAGCCAGGCCACCCCGGATCAGGTCCAGAGGCCAGCGGAATCGAAACCAGGCCGAGCGACGACTCAGCGCGATCGGTGAAATGCAGCGACGTGATAAATCGCTCCAATGCCGCATTGCTCCACCCCTTCGCTTGCGCGGTAATGACGTAAATCCCGCTCGGATGGGCGATGACGCGTCGGCGCATATGGATCAGATTCTGATACTGCTGAGATTGTTGGGGAGAAAGTTCGGTATCGAGAGCAGGATAGCCTTCGTGCTGCGTCACGGTGTGAATTTCGCCAGTCGATGTGCTGTTTCGCGTCGAATCGACATGGGAGACGCGTTGAATCGCCTGCTGGTCAGACTCGCCGGGTCTCCGTGGCCCTACGGCGACCGCAAACATCGTCGGAAAACCAAAGCTCAACGCTCGATCAAGCAGCGTCCTTCGGTTGACGACCCCTTTATCGGGACGCTGCATGTAAAGAACGGCGCCACGCTCGATTGGCGAGGGAAATCCGATCACCTTATTGCTGGGAAACTCGACTTCAAACGGATGGATGGTCGACCGCATGCGCGTTCCACCGCGCCACAAATTCTCGATATCTCCCGCAATCGAACCGCTATTGCCTGCGGTGTTGGGACTTATCGTCATCGGCGCAAAGGAGTCAGCGGAGGGGCGAACGTTCGCCTGGACGGCGGAGGAAAAACCGTCCGCTGTTTGACTGTAGGGGGAAGGACTGGTCGGAGATGACTCCGTTCCCGACGGCATCGAACGCTCAATCGAACTGTTCCCCTGCGAATTGGCGACAAAATTGTCGCCCCCGGAGAGCGGATTGAACGGAGCAGGAGAGGTCTCGAGCGGCTTCACCGTCGGGGTCATGCCAGATTCAACGGCAACCTCACGCCCGGCCATGTCGAGCTCGCCAAAGCCGTACCAAAGATAGTACCCGCACACGATCAGACCGCACGCGGCGACCGCCGATCCGATCCAAACGCGGCCGCGATGCATCCAAAGGCGCGCGGATCGGCTCTTCATGAACGAGCCGCGCCGTTTCGGACTCTCATCCACCGCATTGTGGATCGTTTCGTCCGGCTTCAGGCGAAAACCGCCGTCATCCCATAGCGGCTCACTGGCGGCGATCTGAATCACCCCCACTTTGCACTTCGGACAGCGGATTTTCGACCCAGCGTATTTATCAGCGACCTGAAACGAGCCGCCGCATTGCGTACATTGAACGGAAATAGACATCGTGCGCCCCAAAAAACGATGACACGGAAACCCCGTGATATCCCGCCAGAGGGGTAAAGTCAAGCACGATTCTAGAGTAACTCCACCGGGCTAGGGGCTCCCTTACTCCACCGTCACGCTTTTCGCCAGATTTCTCGGCTTATCGACGTCGCAGCCCCGGAGTTGGGCGATGTGATAGGCCAGCAATTGCAGCGGAACGATCGAGACGATTGGCTGCAAGAATTCTTCGACCATGGGGATCCGGATCACGTCATCGGCGATCTTGGCGACTTGCTCGTCATCTTCGCTTGCGATCGCGATCACCGGGCCGCTGCGAGCTTTGATCTCTTCCAGGTTCGACATCACTTTGTCATACACCACCCCTCGCGGCATGATGAAGACGCTCGGGGTCTGCTCGTCGACCAGGGCGATCGGCCCATGCTTCAGTTCGGCGGCCGGGTAGCCTTCCGCATGGATATAGCTGATTTCCTTCAGCTTCAGCGCCCCTTCCAGCGCCGTCGGGAAGTTAAAGTGCCGACCGAGATAAAGGAAGTTGGTCGCTGATTGGTACTTCTCAGCGATCCGGCGCGCGACGTTGTTCGTCTCCAGCGCCTTCTCGATCGCGGCAGGCAACTTCTGTAGTTCTTCGATGATGCGATACCCCTGGTCGAAGCTGAGATGAGTCAGCCGACCGAAGTAGAGCCCCAGCATCGCCATCACCGCCAATTGCGACGTGTAAGCCTTGGTCGAGGCGACGCCGATTTCCGGCCCGGCATGCAAATAGATGCCCCCGTCCGCTTCTTGGGCGATCGTGCTGCCGACCACGTTACAGATCGCCAGCGTCGGATGTCCTTTCCGCTTCATTTCTCGCAGTGCGGCCAGCGTATCGGCCGTTTCTCCGCTTTGCGTAATGCCAAACACCAGCGTCCGCCGCGGAACGGGAGGATTGCGATACCGCAGCTCCGACGCGTATTCGACTTCGACCGGGATCCGGGCCATCTCTTCGATGATGTATTCGCCGACCAGCGCCGCATGCCAACTGGTGCCGCAAGCGGTCAGCAAAATGCGATCGACGCCCCGTAATTCTTGCGGCGAAAGATTCAATCCGCCAAAGACCGCCGTCGCGTCGTCCAGGCTCAATCGCCCGCGCATCGTGTTTTGAATCGATTGCGGCTGCTCAAAGATTTCCTTCAGCATGTAATGTTCATAGCCGCCGAGATCGACGTCCGACGCGTCGATTTCAATCACTTCGACGCTATGCTCGATGGCGCCATGATCGCGATGGCGAACTTGCAGCGAGTCGGCCTTCAGCAGCGCGATCTGATGATCGGCCAGGTAGACGATCTTGTCGGTGAAACCGGCCAGCGGTGAAGCGTCGCTCGCCAGGTAGTGAACTTCGTCCCCAACGCCAACAACCAGCGGACTTCCCAACCGGGCGGCGACGATCAGATCGGGCCGCTCCTTAAAGAGGATCGCCAGGCCGTAGGTCCCGCGCAGCTGGGCGAGCGCATCTTCCACAATGTCGATCAGTTGTTCGTCGGTCGGGGCGCCCTTCCCTTTCGACTGGGCCAAACGGCGGCGGCGACATTCTTCGAGCAGATGGGCGATCACTTCGCTGTCGGTTTCGGTGGCGAACTCGTACCCGCGAGCAATCAGCTTTTCTTTCAGCTTGGCGTAGTTCTCGATCACGCCATTGTGGACCAGAACGACCTCGCCCCCTTGGCCGATATGCGGGTGAGCGTTGGTTTCGGTCGCCGGACCATGCGTCGCCCAGCGGGTATGGCCAATCCCGGCCGAGCCGACCAGGTGCTGCTTGGCCAATCGTGCCGCCAGATTGTCGATGCGCCCCGCGGTTTTGCAGACGCTGATCTCGTCATCGCCCGGGTCGATCGCGGCGATACCGGCGCTGTCGTAGCCTCGATATTCGAGCCGACGGAGCCCCTGCAGGATGAACTCAACCGCCTGACGATCCCCAACTACACCAACGATGCCGCACATCGCATGCTCCCGAAACGTCGAAGAATAAGGACGCACCCCGAAGGAAAGATACGCCCAATGTCGGCAAACTAGCAAAATTTAGGCAATTTAAGAACAGCGATCGGGTAAGGGGCGGAAATTGGTCTAGTTGTTTTATTTATGCCGAATTTACAATCCGGCGATTCCCAGTTCGTTCTCCAGGCCAAGGAAGGTCGCCATGTCCCCGCAAGCTCCGCTTCGTCTCCATCTTCGCACCGCCGTCATCATTCCGGCTCGTCTGCAGTCGACCCGACTGCCTCATAAGATGCTGCTGGCCGAGACCGGCAAACCGTTGATCCAGCACACCTACGAAGCGGCCGTGGACGCCCTCCGCCCTGAAAAAGTGATCGTTGCAACCGATCACCCCTCGATTCGGGACGCGGTGCTGGCATTCGGGGGCGAAGTCCTGATGACCAGCGAGTCGTGCGCGAGCGGAACCGATCGTCTGGCCGAAGCGGCGACGCAGATGCCCGATTTCGACCTATTCCTCAACGTTCAAGGAGATGAGCCCGAAATCGCATCGACCTCGATCGATACGCTGATCAAGATGATGGAGGAAAACCCCGGCGTGAACATGGGAACGCTGGCGACCCCGATCCGCGACAAAGCGCTCCTTTCGGACCCGGCCTGCGTGAAGGTGGTCCTCGACCAAAACGGCAAAGCCCTTCTCTTTAGCCGCAGTCAAATTCCGTTCGTCCGCGAGTGGGATGACGCCGTTCTGGAGGCCAATCCCCCCCACTTTTTGATGCACCTCGGGATTTACGCTTACCGTCGTGATTTTCTGTTACGGATTGCCGCGGCGCCGCGGACCGAAATCGAAAAGCTGGAAAGTCTGGAGCAGCTTCGAGTTCTGTCGATGGGCGAGTCGATTCATGTCGGCATCGTCAACGAAGCCTCGTCCGGCATCGACACGCCGAGCGACTATGCGGCATTTGTCAGCCGCAAGCTTGCTTGCTAAGATAAAGCCCCAGGGCTGACGGTCCTGGCCGCTTCAGTCTCTTGCGTCTCTCGCGCCCTTAAAAGTTGGTTTAAGGGCGATTAGGGAATTCTGACGCAAATTACACCTCGCCGCTCATCGTTGGGCGGCGTTCGTCTTTTGGGGTACGCTAGCAGCAATGGGCTGCAATTGCAGGGAAGGTTCATGACCAAGCATATTTTCGTGACCGGCGGCGTCGTTAGCTCACTCGGTAAAGGGCTGACCAGCGCTTCCATCGGCATGCTGCTCGAGCAGCGCGGGCTTCGCGTCAAAATGCAAAAGCTCGACCCCTATATCAATGTCGATCCCGGCACGATGAGCCCCTATCAGCATGGCGAAGTCTACGTGCTGGACGACGGCAGCGAAACCGACTTGGACCTGGGTCACTACGAACGATTCACCAACAGCCCGCTGACCCGCGACGCCAACTACACGACCGGTCAGATCTATCTGTCGGTGATCAACAAAGAACGTCGCGGCGAATTCCTGGGCAAGACGGTCCAGGTCATCCCCCACATCACCAACGAAATCAAAAGCGTCATCCAGAAGCTCGCCGATGACGACACCGACGTCGTGATCACCGAAATCGGCGGCACCGTCGGCGACATCGAAAGCCAGCCGTTCCTCGAAGCGATTCGTCAGTTTTCGCTGACCGCCGGCAAAGAGAACTGCTTGTATATCCACCTGACGCTGGTTCCCTACCTGAAGGCGGCGGCCGAACTGAAGACCAAACCGACGCAGCACTCGGTCGGTCAGCTCCGCGAGATCGGTATTCAGCCTGATATCTTGATCTGCCGCACCGAACGGAACCTGAGCCACGACGATCGCGAAAAGATCGCCCTTTTCTGCAATGTGCCGATCGAAGCGGTCATCGAAGAAAAAGACAAAGACTTCTCGATCTACGAAGTGCCGCTCAGCTTGCACGAAAACCGTCTGGATCACCTGATCGCAAAGAAGTTCGGCTTCCCGCGCACCCAGGTCGATCTGACGCAGTGGCAAGAGATTCTGCACACCCTCCGCAATCCAGAAGCGGAAATCAGCATCGCCGTGGTCGGCAAGTACGCCGAACACAAAGACGCCTACAAGTCGATCTACGAAGCGATCGACCATGCCGGGATCGCGCACCACGCCCAGATCCGCATCGGCCGCATCCAGAGCGAATCGATCGAATCGGAAGGCGCCGAGCGTCTGCTGTCGGGCTACGACGGCATCCTGGTCCCCGGCGGTTTCGGCGAGCGCGGGATTGAAGGAAAGGTCGAAGCGATTCGTTACGCCCGCGAGCGAAACATTCCGTTCCTCGGCATCTGTCTCGGCATGCAGTGCGCCGCGATCGAGTTCGCCCGCAACGTCGTCGGCCTGGAAGGCGCCCACTCGACCGAGTTCTCGAAAGATACGCCCCACCCGGTGATCTGCTTGCTCGACGAGCAGAAGAACATCACCGACAAAGGGGGCACGATGCGGCTGGGCGCCCAGGATTGTGCGCTCACGCCGGGCACGCACGCCCATAACGCGTATGGCGCCGATCTGATCAACGAACGTCACCGCCATCGCTACGAGTTCAACAACAAATACCGCGAACAGTTCATCAAGCACGGGCTCCGTTTCTCGGGGCTGAAGCCGGACGGCTCGCTGGTCGAGATCATCGAAAACGAAGATCACCCCTGGTTCGTCGCGGTGCAGTTTCACCCTGAATTCAAGTCGAAGCCGATCCAGGCGCAGCCGCTGTTCGCCGGATTCGTCGGCGCGGCGATCCAGCGTCGCGGCAAGTCGGCGCCCAATGCCGCACAGGCCGAAGAGACGGCCGAAACGTAGTCACGTATTCCGGGAGACACGCCCCATGAGCTCGGAAGAAGAAAAAGAAGCCGGTGCGCCGATTCCTGAAGAAACGGCGACCGAAACGCATCGCGGCGGGAAGTTCGACCCCAGCAAGATCCCGCCGCCGGATTTCAAAATGCTCGTCTCGATGTTGGCCACCCAGGCCTTCGCCGCGATGGGACAAATCCCCAACCCGGAAACGGGCCAGCCGATGCTCGAACTGCCGCTGGCCAAGCACATGATCGACATGCTGGTCGTTATTGACGAAAAGACGAAGGGGAATCTGACCCCGGAAGAAGCGCAATTCATCGAACACGCGCTGCATGAACTGCGGATGGGGTACTTTGCGGTTTCGCAGGGGAAGAAGTAGCGATCAAGCGTAGGTTGGGCGCCGGTCGACAACCTACCGCACCCCCGGCCACTCCAGAAAAAAGCACTCTGGCGGGATCGGGACTGCTTCGTTCGTCCCCGGCACAACCCATCGCAAGCTGGCCACGTTGCTGCCGGCTGTTTCGGCGATGGCGACCTGAATCCGATAGGGGCGCCGTTTTAGTTCCTGAATGGTCGTCTTTCGATAGCTGATCGGAATCTGCGGCTCCGTCCCAGGATCAGAGAAGATCGACGTCTCGTCCATCATCAGGGAAAGCGAATTGCCGCCGATCAGGTCGAGTTCGTAATTCCCATCGACCGGCGGCATGAGCCAGCCAACCCAGCGGACCGAGAAGTTGTCAGGATTCAGTTCCGGCCGGGGCGCCTCTTTGCACCAAAACTCGTTGATGCCGGGCGTTTCGCTGGTCGCCACCAACTGGTCGAAGCCGCTCCCTCGGTAGTACTCGACGTGAAGCCCGTTCTCGCTAGTCAAGTTGCTGTCGGACATCGCCGGAACGTTCGCCTCGGCGGCCATCTTCTCCCCAACAAACAACCAGCTCGCCGGCACGGCGTGTAGCCTTCCCTTGGCATCGCGCACCATCAGCGACAAACAAGAGGGCGCCGGCGTCGTTTGATTGTATTCGACCCGGATTTCCTGTGGCTGATCTGCGAATGTCGTCACGAACTCGTAGCGATCGATCGGCGAACCGTAAAATCGGGATTCACCTTCATTCAGACGATGCTCTTCCCATTTGTCGAGCACCAGGGCATCATCGATCCAAATCCGCACTCCGCCATTACTGACGATGCAAAAGTCATAATCTCCCCCCGAGGGCGTCTTCAGCCAACCTTTCCAGCGCGCGTAGTAGGGTGCGTAGATCTTCTGGCCCGCCGGCGGCAAAACTCCCTTCATCCAGAGGAAGTCGATGTTCTTGTCGACGCGCGTCGCGACTCGGGTCAACATCTCGGGGTCACGGGAAAACGCCGCCACCAAACCATGACCGTCTGCGGATAGCTGGTCAGGTTGAAACTTCTCGAGCGGAAAACCGTCCCTCTCGATCGATGGAGACGCGGTACCACCTTGCGGCTCGGCTTTGTTAATCGCCTGCCAATGGGCATCGGAACGCTTGGCCGTCGAATCGGCCTGGGCGAAGTAGCCGCGATTCAATAGCGCCGTCGACGCCAACAACAGAAAGACGATCAGACCGCCTGCCAGACCATATCCCCAGCGGCGACCAAAGCTGGCGCGTCTCGCAGTCACATTCGCCGCAGCAACTGGTTCCGCAACTATCAACGCCTCTTCCCCACTCGCATCGAGCGATGAAAGCGCCGCTAACAGTTCTTCCGCGTTCTGAAAGCGATCGGAAGGCGATTTCGCCATGCACTTTTGCATGATGTCGGCGATCCCTTGCGAGACGTCGCTACGGAAATTGCGAATGTCGGGCGCCGGCTCTTGTCGATGCGCCATGACGATGTCTTGGACCGACTTCTCCTGGAACGGAGGCGATCCGCTCAACAGGTAATAGAGGGTGCAACCAAGACTGTAGATGTCCCCCCGGCGATCGACCTGCTTCGAGTCGACCGATTGCTCTGGCGACATGAAGGAAGCGGTTCCCATGATGCTCCCCTCAACCGTCAAATTGCGCCGACTCGTCGCCCCCAGAATGCCAGTCTCCGGCGATGCCGTTTCGACGTCATCTTCGGCCGAATCGACGATCCGCGCGATTCCGAGATCGAGAATCCGGACGACGCCCCGTTGATCAAGCAGGATGTTGTCCGGCTTGATGTCCCGATGGACCAGGCCTTGTTCGTGGGCGTACGCCAAACCGGTCGCCGCCTGTTTGATCACGTCGATCGCTTGCGACGGCGACAGCGGACCTTGCTCTTTGACCAACTTCGCCAAATCGGGGCCGTCAATCAGTTCCATCACCAGAAAGTGGAGCCCTTCCGATTCACCGGCGTCGTAGGCGGTCACGATGTTGGGATGGGTCAGCCGGGCCGCCGCTTCCACTTCCTGAAAGAACCGCTGGATCTTTTGCGGATTCCGCATGTGCTTGCGGGAAAGAATCTTGAGCGCGACGACGCGGTTCATCCGAAAATGCCGCGCCTTGTAGACGTGTCCCATCCCTCCTTCGCCCACCTTGTCGAGCACGATGTAGTGCCCCAGGCGAATGCCGCGCGTCTTCCCATGCTCAATCGCACGCAACTGAAACGCCGTCAGCAAACCGCGGCCAATGAGCAGATTGCCCAGTTCTAGCGCCGTACTCACCTGACGATCCTGCAGAATTGCCGCCAGCTCCCGCTCTTCCAGCACGCCGGCCTGCAGCAAGACGTCGCGCAGTGCATCGGCGCTGGCGTACCGCTGGAAAAACTTGGCGCAGCGAGAAGGCTCGTCGGTGGGCATTTCCTGTCCCTGAAGGTTCCTGAAACTGGCGTCGAACTTCCTATCCGGCCAATTGTCGAAAGAATATACCTATCGTATTTCAGCAATTCGACTCGGTCGACAGCCAGTTTGGGGTTCACGCGGTGGACGACCAAACGCTCGCTGGAAGCCTCCGATTGCATTGCCCCACGAGGGCGGATCCAATAGAGCCCGTCCAGTCGGTCCCAACAAAGTAGAATCGCGATGGCAAGTATCGAAAAAGCGGTAGCGATCGCCGCTCAGGCCCACGCAGGCGTCAAAGACAAGCAGGGGCAACCGTACCTGTTGCACCCGATCCGCGTGATGATGGGGGTCGAAGGAGAAGCGGCCCAAATCGTCGCGGTGCTGCATGACGTCGTCGAAGATACTTCCTTCACGTTCGACGATCTAGAGCAAGAGGGTTTCAGCGACGAAGTACTCGCGGCGCTCCGTCTGGTCACGCACGAAAAGGACCAGCCGTACGCCGACTACGTCATCGCCTGCAAAGCGAACCCGATCACGCGACAAGTGAAACTATCGGACCTGCGCGATAACGCCAATCTTTCGCGACTGCTGCTCCGCCCCGATCAATTCGAACGAGACGCCGAGCGGATGCAAAAGTACGTGCTGTCGTATCGCTTTCTGACCGACCAGATTTCGGAAGCGGACTATCGTCGGCTGACGGCGTGACGCTAGTCCCGAACAGCAGTCAGAGCGTTGTTTTGGGCGGCGATCGCCGCCCAAAAAGACCGCCGGCAACAGATCGATAAAACTACGCCTGACAGACCGGCTTTTTCTGTGCGACGAAATCATCAAACGCTTTGACCGCCTGCGATCCGTAGTAGTGCGATGGGCCGCCCCCCATCATCACGGCGACGGAGGCGACTTCCAAGATTTCCTCCCGCGTGGCGCCCAGGTCGGCACAAGCCTTCAAGTGGTAAGAGATGCAGCCTTCACAGCGTGAGGCGATCGCCAGGGCCGCTGCAATCAGCTCTTTCGTCTTGTAGGAGAGGGCGCCGTCCTTGCAGACCGCTTTTTGAATGCCGACAAACGCCGCCCCAAATTCGGGCAGTCCGCGATTCAGTTCCCCCACCACCGCCGGCAATTCTTCCGAGATTTTGACCCACTTCGACTTTTCCATTAGAGACGCTCGCTTCGCTGAAGTTGAAGAAATTTCGCCGCCTGATCGGCCAGCCGCGACTTGTAGAGCACTCACTCCACAAATACAATCGTAGCGAGGACTCCAACTGCGTCAATAGACTTCTGTAGTACTTATTCCATATTTCCGATCAGGGCGCCGAACCAATGCCGAGAACTGGCCGACCGCGAGAGTTTGACCGAGATGACGCCGTCCGCCAGGCGATGCACCTGTTTTGGGAATATGGCTACGAAGCGGTTTCGGTGGCCGATCTGCAAAAGGAGCTCGGCGGCATCTCGGCGGCCAGTTTCTATGCCGCGTTCGGCTCAAAACCGCAACTCTTCGCCGAAGCGATGGCCCTCTACATGGAAACCTGCGGCGATATCATCGCCCCACTCCAAGATCCGCAGCTTCCGCCGCGCGAAGGACTGCGACAAACCCTCCGGCGCACCATCGAAGTGCAAACCGGATCGGAACATCCGCTCGGCTGCATGGCGGTTTTGGCAGGGACCAATCTGTCAGCCAAGAATCAGGAGATCCAAGCGATCGTAACCTCGGCTCGGGCCGCCACGCGGTCCGCGATCGCCGACTACGTCGACCGAGCGGTCAAAAGGGGCGACCTGCCAAAGAAAGCGGATCGCGAGTCGCTGGTTGTCTTATTCGACACCTTCATCAAAGGAATCGCCATCCAAGCCCGCGACGGCATCCCTAAGTCCTCCTTGCTGAAGTCTGCGGAAAACGTAATGAAAGCGTGGGACCAAGCGGGCGGAGCAGCGTAGAGCAACGCTCCTGCGCTACGACTATACCCGGATGTAGATCTTGCGGCGGTCCATCAGCGCCACAATCAGCCAATAAACCGCTAACAGACAAACGCTGAAGAGAAACGAGCCGAGTCGCGGATCGACGTCATCCCAGCGGAAGAAGTTGCCGTAGAGCCATGGCAGCGGACTGGTCCAGCGATCGCTCCCCTCGGGATGCCAGCGAAACAGGGCGAGCAGTTTCACCACCACAGCGCTGAAGACGAAGATGAAGAGCGGGTTCTTGCCGAAGACTTCGAAGAAGCGAAACAGCCCACCGAGAAGCGATCGCGCTGCGGACGAGATTCGCGGGAAATTCGGCGATTCGCCGGCTGGGACTTCCATCCAGTAATTGATTGACGCCAACACCAGCGTCGCCAGACCGCAAGTATGCAACACAAACGACGAAGTCCAGATCTTCTTATTCAGCGGAAAGGTTAGCTGCCACAAGTAGGCGATCAGCAGCAGATGAACGCCGACGAGCATCAACCGCCCGACCAGCGCCAAATTCTTCTCCGAGCGCAGCATCATCTGCCCGACCACCCAACCGATCATTACCTGGGCGATGCCAGGAATCGTGCTGAAGAGCCCTTCCGGATCGAAGGGGACTCCTTCGCCGTGATAGAGATGGCTTTCGCCCAACAGCGCCCGATCAAGCTTCGTCCCAATAAAACCTTCGAGACTGTACGGATCGGTCGCGTCGCCAAGCATGATGCAGGCGATCCAATAGCCGACCAGCAAGATTGCCGTCGCAATCAGCACGCCGCGCGTCTTTCCATCGCGGCCCAGCAACCAGACGAGCGTCGCCGCTCCACCAAAGCTGAGCGCAATTCGCTGCAGCACGCCGAAGATCCGGCAATGCTCCAGAGACTTGAATGCCAACTCGCCAGCGTCGTCCCAACGGACGAAAGGAAACAGATTCAGCAAAAAGCCGATCGCAAAGATTAGGAACGTGCGGAGCGCAATCCGCTGCGCGACTTCAATAGTGCTAGCATTCTCCATTCGCATAAAGACAAACGCCAGCGCGTTGCCGACGGCGAACAGGAAGAAGGGAAAGACCAGATCGGTCGGCGTGCAGCCGTGCCACTCGGCATGCTGAAGCGGCGGATACATCGCCGACCAGGTTCCCGGATTGTTGACCAGGATCATCAGCGCGACCGAAGCGCCGCGGAAAACGTCGAGCGAGCGAAAACGCTGCGGCTTGGCGACCGGCTTCTCGGCAGCATCGGTACCGTCGTGCGTTGCGCTGACGTGCTGGTCCATCGTGGTCGACTTTTTCCGAGAAGGAAGGAAAAGCCGGAGTCTAGCAAATCGGTAGAACCAATCACGGGAAAACAGGCAAAAGCGAGAGACGCGTGCGCATAACGATCGGTTGGAGTCCAAATCGACCGCAAGCGCAAAGAAAAAGCCGCTGAATCCAGGGGACTAATCTGGATTCAGCGGCCATTAATCGGTGCAAGTATCGACTAAAAGCTCGGCTTCCATGCCGAATTTGGCCATCCTTGGATGTGTCTTGCCATCAATCTAAGCACTGTGGACTAAACAGCTTCTCAGTTGACGATCAGTCGATACGAATCACCGGGGGTACGTGATGTATTGCTAGTTGGACAAACCGTCGAGCAAGCTGCGGAACTCAGGCATCTGGGCCTCGAGGTTCGACAGCCAGGCGTCAGCTCGCCAAATCTCCACACAGACGGCGGCGCCAACGATCAGCACTTCGCCTCCTGCTTCGACTCCTAAAAACTCGCGAAATCCTTCTGGAATCAGCAGTCGCCCTTTGGCCGCCAACTGCACGTTGCGTTGACGTGTGGACAACAACCGCCCCAACATCTGCACGTCGGCGATCCGACCTTCCAGGCGACCGGCGTCAATCTTGGCTTTCACCAGGTTGACCCCTGCGTCGAGCTTCGCCTGCCACTGGGCCGAGTTCCACAAACTCAGACAGCCAGGCCGCTCTTTGACCAGGATTAGGTCGGCCGAATTCTCGCAAAGAGGGTCGGCCAATTCCGTTGGAATCGACAAGCGGAATCGCTCGTCGATCTTGCGGTTGAACTCGCCCAGGATGAAGTCAGCGGTCGCCATATCTGTCGAGGAAATCCCCGGGCAGGTTGCGGGCGGAGCCTAAATCCGGTTCTGGGCCGATTTCCCACAAGATTGACTAAAGCTTTCCGTAAGTGGGCTCAAATCCCACGTCCAGAAGTGTAGCGGATCTGGCCTGATTCGCAAGCGCCGCGGGCCAACTTTTCCGTAAATTGCGAAACGCCGCCGCAAAGTGGGTCGAAATCCCACCTAGCCGTATCCCACAGAAATTGGTGTCGCGGCGGATCGAGATTTTTCGTACTCTTCGCCCCGCTTCGGAGACCGCAGTCACCCAGCCTTTTGACCTACTCGGAAAACTACGCCCATTTGGTTTGTTTCGTGATTTCGCATCTTCCTACAGAACCTGTCGTCATCACCGGAATCGGCATGATCACTTCGATCGGCCGGGACCGTGAATCGACATGGCGTGCCGCCCAGCGGGGCGAATGTGGGATCCGCCGAATGACGAACCTCGGGCCGATTCCGGACAATATGGTCCTGGGCGCGCCGGTCGATCTTCCGAATCAAAATCCCGACGTCATGAAGCCGATGCAGCTGAATGACATCGCGGCCGAAGAAGCGATGCGCGACTCGCAAATTGATCTCAGCGACGTCGATCTTGATCGCTTCGGATGCGCCATCAGCGGGCACATGGGAGACGCCGCGGGACGGAGCGTCATCGAAGGGCGTAAAATCAACTGGATCACCACCGGCAATCAGTGGTGGAAACAGCTCTACCCGAACACCTCGTGCGGACAAATCGCCAATCGCTACGGCTTGATGGGTCCACGGATTTGCCATTCGACTGCGTGTGCGAGCGGCCTGGTCGACATGCTCAGCGCCGTACGGGCGATTCGCGACAATCAATGCGACATCGCGCTGGTCGGCAGCGGCGAAACGATCGATCCCCTCTTCGCGGCCGGATTCCGCAGCATGCGGGTTCTTTCGGATAGCGAAGACCCGAAAAACTCTTGTCGCCCGTTCGATAAAAATCGGAACGGTTTTGTGATGGGAGAAGGCTCGGCGATGTTCGTGATCGAGCGGCTGAGTCATGCGATGGCTCGCGGCGCCAAGATCTACGCCGAGATCCTCGGTTGCCGCTGTCTATCGGAAGCGCATCACGTAACCGGGCTCGATATGGAAAGCATCGCGCTTGAGCGTCTGCTGACCGATACGCTCCGCGTGAGCGACTTGACGCCGCGCGACATCGAATACGTCAACTGCCACGGCACCGGCACCAAGCAAAACGACATTAACGAGATCCGCGGCATTCGCGGCGCGTTCGGCATTCAAGCGCAGCGGACATGCGTCAGCAGCCTGAAGTCGATGCTCGGTCATTTGGTCAACGCGTCGGGAAGCGTCGAACTGGCGATCACCACGCTGGCGCTGCGAGACGGCTTCATCCCGCCGACCTCAAATCTGCGAACTCCCGACCCCGAATGTGATCTCGATTGCATTCCCCAAGTGGGGCGTCAGCTCAAGGCGCAACACGCGCTCAAGCTTTCAGTCGCCTTCGGCGGGCATCTGGTTGCAGTTGCGATTCGCCGCTGGAACAAAGCTGCGAGCGGCTTTGGCTACCCCGAAGAAATCCGCCGCGCCGCCTAATCGACAACCACTGGTCGGCCGCCGATCAACGTGGGTGAATCGAAAGCGCGAATCCGCCTGAAATTGGCGCCAAAACCGCTTTTCCTACGTTTGGCATGTGAACTGCAATCCACTTCGAGTTAAGCGGGCGAAGGAAAATCACGTCGTTGACGGTACGTCCTACGACGCCCAGGAAAGGTTAATCGCATGGAGACGCAGCTCCGTCTGATCGAAGCGAAACTGCTTCGCAATACTCGCAACCGTCGATTTCGCACCATCGTCGTCGATCCTGCCGATCGACTCGCACAGATCGGTCAACGTGGATGCCAATCTGATTTCGCGATGACCGTTCAAGTTATGCGACCATCAACGGAACAAGCTACCGAGCAATCCCATGACGGTTCGATGGAATTCTGGTCGCAATAATTGGCCCTATGAATTCACTGCGAAGTGGATCTGGAACCGTGCCAGTTGGATCCTAGAATCGGGTTTTGCCGTGAACCGCAAGCCCCATTTATAGAGTCACAACGTGTCGCCAACCGCTTCTCGCTTTCTTCCGTACGCCGCAACGTTTGTCCGAGTCGCTCTCGCCGCTTCCTTCTTGTCGGCGGTCGCCGACCGCTTTGGGATTTGGACCAAACTCGGTTCAAGCGAGGTTGCGTGGGGAAACATGGAGCAGTTCCTCGCCTACACCCGACTTTTGCTCTGGTTCTTGCCGGGAAACCTGGCGAACACGGTCGGATGGACGGCAACGGTTCTGGAAGTGACGCTTGCCGTCGCGCTGCTCGCCGGGATCGCAATTCGCCGCGTTGCGCTGTTAAGCGGAATCCTTTTGCTCAGTTTCGGGGTAAGCATGACGTTGGCGACCGGCCCCGAAGGCCCGCTCAGCTACTCCGTCTGGACAGCGGCCGCCGCTTCGTTCCTATTGGCGACGCTTGATCCGTCGACAACCGGTCCGTCGCTCTGGCGAAAACGCGGCTGACGAGCCTAAACAATGAAGATTGGAACAAAGCTCACGCAACCGATTGACTTCGAATCGTTCGACGTCTATCGTTTCAAACATGAAACCGAAGCAAACGCCCATCGGGCGTCAATTGGCGCTGACGACCAAGGTAGTCGCTCGCGCATTTGAGGATGCGCTGGCCGAATCCGGAGGTTCGATGCCGACCTGGTTTGTCCTGCTAGCTCTCGTGCAACAGGAACATCGCGCGCAGACCGAGTTGGCGGCGGCTGTCGGGATTCAAGGCCCGACCCTCACGCATCACCTCAATGGCATGGAAGCGGAAGGATTGCTTACCCGAACCCGCGATCCAGAAAATCGCCGCGTTCACCAGGTAACGCTGACCCAAGCGGGTCGCACGAAGTTCGAGCAGATGAAAACCGCCGCGGTCAAGTTCGACAAAGAGCTGCGAGCCGGTTTTTCGGCCCAGGAAATTGAAACGCTCCGCGACATGCTGTGGCGAATGGAAATCAACGTCGGCTCGGACGGGATCGATCCATTTCCTCCTTGTGCCGAATAAACGACCGCAACGTGCGACCGCACCGACGCTCGCACCGACCATGACGCGTGCTACGAGTTCCCTGTCCTTGCCTCTTTCAGGAACGATGCGATGAGTGCGGAATCGAGCGAACCGATCGAACAAGCGGAACCGACGTCGCGGCTAAAACCGCTCCGCATCTGGCCTCCCATTCTCCTGCTGATCGGGATGGCGGTGTTGCGCTACTTGCCGCTCATGCTGGAAGATGGACCGCCGATGCTCTGGATGTCGGCTGCGTTCGGGCCGGCGCTCTGCAGCATCGCCATTTTGCTGTGGTGGTTAATTGCCAGTCGGGCTGCTTGGTACGAACGTCTGACCGGCTTCGTCGTGTTGATCGCCGCGCTAGTGATTACGGTAGCGACGGTCGACAAATCGATGATCGGCCCTGGTACGCTGACTGTCACGTTGCCAATGGGATTCGCCGGGTTCGCACTGGCGACGATCGTCTGTGCGCAGCTGTTGTCGTTCCGTAGGACCGTCATTGCCCTCTTGGTAGCGATCGCGGGGTTCGGCTACTCAACGCTCTTGCGAAGTGCAGGGATGTGGGGAGATTTCGGGATGACGCTCTCTTGGCGGTGGACTCCCACCAACGAAGAAAAGTTGTTGGCCCAACCTGGCGCCGCCGCGCCAGCCCAAAACGTCGTCGCCGAACTACAGGCGGCGCTCGCCAATCCAACTTGGCCCGGCTTCCGCGGCCCGAACCGCGACGCTCGCCAACATGGCCCGAAAATCGATAGCGACTGGAGCGCCAACCCGCCCGAGTTACTTTGGAAGTCGTTCGTCGGCCCTGGCTGGTCGTCGTTCGTCATCGCCGGCGACTATCTCTTCACGCAAGAGCAACGCGGGCCGAACGAAGCGATCGTCTGCTACGCCGCCGACACCGGCAAAGAAATCTGGAAACAGGAGATCGAGTCGCGGATCGAAGACCCGCTCGGCGGTCCCGGTCCCCGCGCCACTCCGACATTGGCTGACGGTGGACTCTACGCGATGGGTTCGACCGGCTATCTGATGCGTCTGGATGCAGCGACCGGCGAAGTCGTTTGGAAGCAGGACCTGCGTGAGTTGGCCGAATGCGAAACGCCGATGTGGGGCTTTTCGGCCTCGCCGCTGGTGGTCGACTCTCTGGTTATCTGCTATTCCGGCGCCCCAGGAGATAAGGGACTGCTCGCGCTCGACGCCGCGACCGGCGAAATTCGCTGGTCGGCGCCATCGGGGACCAAATCTTACAGTTCGCCGCAATTTGCGACCGTCGCCGGCGAGCCGCTGATCTTGATGCTGACCGACCTTGGCCTGGATCTGATCGACCCGGCGACCGGCAAAGTGCGACTCAATTTTGAGTGGGTCTACGAAGGGTATCGAGCCGTTCAACCGGAAGTGATAGACGATGATACGATCCTGATCCCAACCGGGCTGGGGCAGGGAACGCATGCAATTCGGATCAACAAATCGGGGGACGAGTTGACCGCGGAAGAACTTTGGACCTCCCGCAACATGAAGCCCGACTTCAACGACATGGTCGTCCACAAAGGGCACGCCTATGGTTTTGACGTCGCGATCTTCAGCAGCATCGACCTGGCGACCGGGGATCGCAACTGGAAAGGAGGCCGTTACGGCAAAGGGCAAGTTCTACTGCTCGCCGATAGCGACTTGCTGCTGGTGATCAGCGAAGAAGGAGAAGCGATTCTGCTGAAAGCCGATCCGGAGGAATTGGTCGAATTGGCGAAACTGCCGGCGCTGGAAGGCAAGACCTGGAACCATCCGGTCGTCGTCAGCGATCGGCTTTACGTCCGCAACTCGCAGGAAGCGGCCTGCTATCGGTTGCCGCTGGTCCAAGAGGTCGCCGCCCAAGCGGCCCCTTAACTACGTTGCACAAGCGATGGCCGGTTCCGCCGAAATGTTGGCCCCATCGTGAGCCAGACAGCAGTTGCGGCCGCTATGTTTGGCGACATAGAGAGCTTCATCGGCTCGATTAAGGATTGCGCGGAGATCGTCTCCCGTTTTCACTTCCGCGACTCCGCCGCTCAAAGTGAGTCGCAATTCATCCTGGATCCTGGCGCCGCACATCTCGTTGATTTTCGCGCAGACCCGATGCGAAACTTGCAGCGCTTCGTTCAAGTGGGTCGAAACGAAGATCACCGCAAAGACTTCGCCGCCGAGCCGCGTCACCATGTCGGTCGCTCGGAGTTCGTTGTACAAACTTTCGCCGACGACGCGCAACGTCTTGTCGCCGACGTCATGTCCCCAGTCGTCGTTGATTCGCTTGAAGTGATCGATGTCGAACACGGCTAAACTGAAGGGGATGCCGTGACGGCGATTTTCGTGGAGTCGACGCTCCATTTCGCGTTCAAAAGCGCGGCGATTGCCGATGCCGGTCAGCGCGTCGGTCATCGCCTGCGACTGGGCGGTCAGTAGATGCTGCTGTCGCGCCAGCGAATGGCGGATGATTCGCACCAATTGCGGTGATTGGAGATCTTGTTTCGAGAGACGCTCTTGGGCGCCATGGCGAATCGCCTCGAGCGCATCCTGCTCATCTTCGTCGCTCGATAGCACGATCACCGTCGCCGATGGCGCCGCTTCTCGCAAGCGGGTGACGTTCGCCAAACCGGCGCAGTCCGGCAGTTCGAGATCGACGATCAACAGGTCATACGAATGGTCATGCGTCGCGGCAATCGCGTCGCTCAGAGTGGCGGACCGATCGAGCGTAAGCGAAAATTCAGCGCAACTCTCCAGGCAATTCAGAATCAACTGCGCTTCGGAGTCGTTGTCTTCGACCAACAGCAAGCGAACGAAATCATTCATGCGATGTTACCTGAGCAGACCAGCCCGACAGATGAGATTCGAAGGCGTTACGCCTGTTTTGAATCTACGTCAATCGAGCCCAGCGACTCCGATTTATCGCCCCTGATGCGTCATCCCCGCCAGTCCAAGCGAGTTATGTTTGCGAAGACCGGCGCAATCGTTACGACATGAACCAGCCAAAATGACCGCTACACCGCATCATGAAAGATGATCCCCAGCGTATGCCGCCGTCCCGAACGGAGGCGACTGACGCCATGCCGCATGTCGATCGACTCGAATCCGGCCTCTCGGGCCAAGGGTCGCTGCCGCACAGGGAAGATCACCCCTTGGCCTTGTTGGAGCGGAACGACTTCCGCTTGAGGCTGCATGCGACTCCCTTCCGCGGTCAGCACAAACTCCCCTCCGGTGAAGTCGTCGCCGGGAGAACTAAGCAAGATGGCGACCTGCAGCGGGAAAACATGCTCGCCGTAAACGTCCTGGTGCAGACAATTGAAGTCGTCCGCTTCGTACCGCAACAACAGCGGCGTCGGTTTCTGCTGCCCCGCTTCATGACAGCGATCTAAAAACTGCTGGTGCGTAACTGGAAAACGGACGTCGATCTGCAGCGTTTCGTTCCAGCGATTGGCGATCGCCGCCAAACCGGGATAGAGGTTCGTCCGCAGCTGGGCGACCTTCTCCGGCAAGGGATAGACGAAGTACTTGTATTGGCCGCGACCGTACCCCTGCTCTTCCATGATCACGTGCTTGCGGAAGAGTTCATCCGCTTCAAACAAGGTGATCTGAGCGGCGCACTCTTCCGGCGATAAGAGGTCGACCACCGAACAGCCGTAGTGGTCCAACTGATCGGCAATCACGTCCCAATTAAGTTGCAGTGGTTCCATGTTCGACATCATAGCCCGAGGCGCAAGCCGAGGGAATGCGTTTGGCAGAATGACGAATGTCGAAGCTCGAAGCTCGAATGACGAAAGAATGGGAGAGTCGCTATTTCCTCCCGGCCGCATTTCCCTTGCTTGCGCTTCGGGCTACTACTGCAGGATGTCGCTGACCACATTGCCGGCGATATCGGTCAGCCGGAAATCGCGACCTTGGTAGCGGTAGGTCAAATCCAAGTGATTGACCCCCAACTGATGCAGAATGGTCGCGTTCAGATCGTGGATGTGAACCGGGTTTTCGACGACGTTGTAGCCGAACTCATCGGTCTTGCCATATTGAATGCCGGGACGAACGCCGCCGCCGGCCATCCAGATGGTGAAGCAGCGGGGATGATGATCGCGGCCGTAATCGTCGGCGGTCAACTCTCCCTGGCAATAGGCGGTGCGGCCAAACTCGCCCCCCCAGACGACCAGCGTATCTTCGAGCAGCCCGCGGTCCTTCAAATCTTGCACGAGCGCCGCCGACGCCTGATCGACGTCGCGACATTGCCGCGCCAAGTCGCGCGGCAAGTGAAGATGCTGGTCCCAACCGCGATGGTAGAGCTGAATAAAGCGGACGTCACGTTCCGCCAGTCGCCGGGCTAACAAGCAATTCGCCGCAAAGGTCCCCGGCTTTCGCGCATCTTCGCCGTAAAGAGCGAACGTCGCTTCCGGTTCGTCCCGAAAATCGACCAGTTCCGGCGCCGAGGCCTGCATACGATAGGCGAGTTCGTACTGAGCGATTCTCGCTTCAATCTCCGGATCAGGAATCGACTTGGCTTCCAAGCGATTCAACTGAGCGACCGCTTCGATCATCTGGCGTCGCGACTGTCGCGAAACGCCGGCCGGGTCCCCCAGATAAAGAATCGGATCGCCGCTACCGCGGAACTTCACTCCTTGATGCTCGGCCGGCAAAAAGGCGCTGCTCCACAGCTTGTCGGCCAGCGGCTGCTGATTCCCAGGACTGCTACCGCGCGAAATGAGGACGACGAACGCCGGCAGATCGGCGTTCTCGCTCCCCAGGCCGTAGCTAACCCACGCGCCTAGACTTGGTCGCCCTGGCTGCTGCGTACCGGTTTGCAGCAGCGTCATCGCCGGATCGTGATTGATCGCTTCGGTATGCATCGAGTGGATGAAGCAAGCGTCATCCGCGAGCTTCGCCATCTGCGGCACGGCCGAACTGAACCACGCGCCGCGAGCGCCATGCTGCGTGAACGGGAAGATGCTCGGGGTCAGCGGGAACGTCGTTTGATCGGCGGTCATCCCGGTCAGACGTTGTCCGCCGCGGATCGAATCGGGGAGCTCTTCTCCCTGACGTTGCGAGAGGAGCGGCTTGTAGTCGAATAGATCATGCTGCGACGGAGCGCCGGACTGGCAGAGGTAGATTACCCGCTTCGCCTTCGCCGCCGCATTGCGCACAGCGGCCTCCGCCGGCGATTCTCCCAGTGACAGAAGCGCCGCCGCGCCCAGCGCCGTCCCGGCCTGGCCGAAGAAGAGTCGGCGGCTGAGCAAGTTGGCGAGTTGTCGGTTGGCGTCGTGCATACGGTTAGTTGGCGTGAATCGCCTCGTCGAGGTTCATGATCGTACTTATGACCATCGTCATCGCGGCCTGCTGTACGGCGGGCACATCGGCCGCCGGCGCTTCGCCGATCGCAATCAGCAACTTCGCCGCGTCAGGAGACTCTTCATAGTGTGCCAGCTGCGACTGATACAAACGCGTCAGAATCTGCTGTTCTTCCTGGCTGGGCGCACGTGACGTCAGGTCCACGAACGCCGCAGCAATCTGCTCATCGACATCATCGTGCGACTGCATCACTTTGGCCGCCAACACGCGGGCCGCTTCGACGAAGGTCGGATCGTTCATCAGCACCAGCGCTTGCTGCGGCGTGTTGGTTCGACTGCGGGTCAGCGTGCAGAATTCACGATTCGGGGCGTCAAACGCCGACAAGTTCGGTGGCGGTGACGAACGTTTCCAGAAGGTGTAAAGGCTACGGCGATAGAGCCTATCCCCATGATCCTGGGCATACCGCTGGGCGGTGAAGTCGCGTCCATACGAAATCGCTTCCCACAGCCCCGGCGGCTGATAGGGACGAACGCTCGGTCCGCCGAGTTGTTCGTTCAGCAGACCGCTGGCCGCCAGCGCGGCGTCACGCAGTTGCTCGGCCGTGAGACGGAGGCGTGGACCGCGAGCGACAAACTGATTGGTCGGATCGGCCTCCCATTCGGCCTCGGAAACGGCGCTCGTTTGCTGATACGCGGCGGACATCACCATTTGCTTCAGCAGCCGTTTGACGTCCCAGCCGCTTTCGCGGAAGTCCGCAGCAAGGTAGTCGAGTAACTCTGGATTGCTCGGCGGTGAGCTACGCAGACCAAAATCTTCGGGCGACGCCACCAGCGAGTTGCCGAAGAGCGTCTGCCAATAGCGATTGACCGCCACGCGGGCGGTCAGCGGCTGACGATCATCGACCAGCCAATTGGCAAGCGCCAAGCGATCGGCCTGGGCGTTCTTCGGCAGCGGCGGCAAGCCGGCGAGCACATCGGGCGCGACCGTTTCGCCAGGGAGATCATAGCGACCACGCTGTAAGATGCGGGCGGGGCGACGATCGGTCCTCTCTCGCATCACCATCGTCTCAGGAAAATCTTCCATCAGACGACGGCGCTGCCGCGCAACCGCATCGTGTCGCTCGACCGTTTCGGCATACTTCGGATCGCTTTTGCGCAGATAGTAGTCGAGCAGCGTCGCTTGCTCGGCGGCGGTTCGTTCGGAGATCGACTTGGCCAGAATCTCGCCAATCGGATCACCGCCGCCGAGACGCTGGACCTCGAGCGGACTAAGCGTCCGTGCATAGATGCGGACGTCATCCAGCAGCCCGCGAAAACCATCGGTGGCGCCGGCACCGGCAATTTGCAACTGATGCACTTCGGGGGAGGCCTCGTCGACTTCCATCGTGTCGACCCGTTCGCTCTCTGATAATGGAAGCGCGACGCCGTCGCGATAAAGAGCGATGCTCTTGCCGTCGACGGTCAGGGTAACTTGTTGCCAGAGGTTCTTGACCATGACCTCCGTCGTGTGCAGACGGCGCTCAATCGACTCGTAAACCATTTCGCCCCGATCGAGCATCAGCGTAAAGTCAGGCGACGCAGCCAGCACGGTCGGACTCGACGTGGTCGGGTAAACCCAAAGCCCAATCGAGAAGGTGTCGCCCAACTGGATCGCTTCACTCGGCGTGATCAGCGTTCGCCCGTCGCAGAGGAGCGCCTGATCGAATTTGCCCGGCAAAAACAACGGCGGCTCATCGTTCTCGCGGGCGATCTTCACCGCGGCGCTGTCGCCGTCCAACGAAAAACGGGCCGCACTGTCAGCCGGCGGTTTCGCCGCGGCGGCGTCTTTCTCGGCGGAAAGTTCCCACGCGGCGAGAGCCTCCTTCGCATGATCACGCGAAGCGGCAAGCGCCGCGTCGAGCGTCGCAATCTGCTGGTCGAAAACGGCGAGCTGCTCGCGTTGGCGTTTCGTCGGACTGACGATCACGGGCGCCGCATTGCCGCGGCGACCGTCGAGACCGAGGTCGTCAACGTTGTTGAAGAAGGCGTAGAACTGGTAGTAGTCGCGCTGCGAGATTGGATCGTACTTGTGGTCATGGCACTCGGCGCAGGCGAGCGTCAGTCCCAGCCAAACGGTCGCTGTGGTGTTGGTTCGGTCCGCGGCGTAGAAGTGGAGATACTCTTCTGGGATCGCTCCCATCTCATCGTTGATGGGATGATTGCGATTAAAACCGGTCGCGGTGATTTGGTCGACGGTGGCATTGGGCAACAGATCGCCAGCCAACTGCTCCCGCGTGAATTGATCGAACGGCATGTTGGCGTTGTAAGCGTCGATCACCCAATCGCGCCATCGCCACATGTCGCGGTAGCTATCGATGTTAAAACCATGCGTGTCGGCGTATCGCGCCAGGTCGAGCCACTGCCGCGCCATCTGCTCTCCGTAACGTGGCGACGCGAGCAGCCGATCGACAACCCGCTCATAGGCGTCCGGCCTGTTATCGGCGACAAAGTCTTGAATCTCTGCAGCGGACGGCGGCAAACCGGTTAGCGCGAAGGTGACGCGGCGGAGGAGCATCTCCCGATCGGCCGGCTTGGCGGGAGTCAGCCCCTGCCCTTTCCACTTCGCAGCGACCAGGCGATCAATCGGCTGATCGCTCCAGCCGGGATAGGCTGCGGGAAGCTCTGGTTTGACGATCGGCTGAAACGCCCAGTGCCCTTCCCATTTGGCGCCGGAATCGATCCAACGCTTGATCGTGGTGATCTCGTTGAGGGAGAGTGGATCGCCATGCTTGGGCGGAGGCATTTGGGCGTCAGGGTCGCTGGCGACCAGGCGGCGATAGAGCTCGCTATGTGCGGCGTCGCCGGGCTGAACGATCGCCGGTTCATCACCACGACGGTGGAAGAACGAAGCGGCCTGATCGAGCCGCAGGCCGGCTTCCCGTTTGTTTTCGTCAGGGCCATGACAAGCGAAACAGCGCTGCGTCAGGATCGGCAGGACCTCGGCCGCGAAGTCGGGGCGTACACCGTCCGGACTGTCGGCCAGGACATAGCGAGTCCCGATCGCCGAAAGGGCGAGGATAGCAAGCTGGAAGAGCGACAGCTTCAACGGCAAATGCACAAATTGGGGAGATAAGGTGACGTCACCTTCTATCTTATCGCCCTTCGGGAGAAGGCAAATGCGCAAAAAAGCGGGCACAACCTACGTCGTGCCCGCTTGTAACGATTTTGCCGGTGAAAGGCCCGGATTAGCCCAGATTCGTGAGCCGTCCGTTCGAATCGCCAAAGCGATCGGTCTTGGCCCCCATGATTTCGAGCATCGACACATAGAGGTTGGTCAGCGGCGTGCTGTCGGGATAAACCAGGTGACGATTCGGCTTGATCGCTCCGCCGCCGCGCCCCGCCATGAT
The DNA here is from genome assembly GCF_020966755.1 of Blastopirellula sediminis. NCBI lineage: Bacteria > Pseudomonadati > Planctomycetota > Planctomycetia > Pirellulales > Pirellulaceae > Blastopirellula > Blastopirellula sediminis. The sequence goes on along the minus strand of NZ_JAJKFT010000001.1, from coordinate 168,879 downwards.
GATCGGCAGGTCGTTGTGGTTGTGGCGATCGCCGTCGCTGATGCCGCTGCCGTACATGACCATGCAGTTGTCGAGCAGCGTGCCGTCTCCCTCGCGGATCTTCTGCAGTTCCTTGACGAGGTAAGCGTATTGCTCGACGTGATAGGCGTCGATCTTGGCGATCTTTTCGAGCTTCTCTTTGTTCCGCCCGTGGTGCGAAATCGAGTGGTGCCCGTCGCTGACGCCGATGTTGTTATAGGTGCGGTTGCTGCCGGCGTTGGTGAACATGAAGGTCGAAACGCGAGTCATGTCGGTCTGGAAGGCCAACACCATCATGTCCATCATCAAGCGGACGTGCTCGCCGTAATCGGCCGGCACACCTTTCGGACGCGGATAGTCCGGAACGTCGACTTCGGTCCCTTCCAGCTTGATCGACTGCTGTACGCGGCGTTCGATCTCGCGAACCGCATACAGGTATTCATCCAACTTGCGTTGATCCGACTGGCCTAGCTTCTGGTTCAAACGCTTGGCGTCGTCCATCACGAAGTCGAGGACGCTCTTCTTTCGCTTGTAACGCAGAGCGCGGCTCTCCGCCGATTCCTTCGCGTTTTCGTTGCCGAACAAGCGATCGAACGCAGCTTGCGGGTTGATCTCTTTGCCGACGTGCGAAGTCGAATTTCGCCATGCCATGTTCGAGGTGTAAACGCAGCTGTAACCGGAGTCGCACTTGCCGGCCTGGGCGCTCGGTTCGCAGCCGAGTTCCAGCGAGGGGAACTTCGTCGCGTAACCCAATTCCTTGGCGGCGAACTGGTCGACCGAGACGTCGTTGCTGATGTCGGCGCCGTCGGTCTTCTTCGGATGCGAGCCGGTCAAGAAGGAGGCGACGCTGCGAGCGTGGTCGCCGCCGCCGTCACCCAATGCGAACGCGCCACGCAAGGTCAGACCGGTGAACGCGGTCATCTCCGACTTCACGTCTTTCAGCGACGAAAGGGTCGGCGAAAGCTGCCAATCGGCGCCTTCCCCTTGGGGACGCCACTGGTCGACGTTCACGCCGTTGGGAACGTAGAGGAACGCCATGCGTACCGGCGGTTTGCCGGTTGCGGCGGCGGCCGAAGCGGCGGGAGCCATCTGTTCCAGCCACGGCAGCGCCATGGCGGCGCCAAAACCGCGAAGCATCGTACGTCGAGAAATCGTGGTGCTCATGTCGGACTCCCTCTCCGTTCTAATTCGTACGGCGCTTCTGGAAGGGATCGCTGTGGACGATCGCTTTCACCAGCGCGGAGAAACGGTAATCGTTACGTTCCAGTTCGTCTTGAATCGCGTCGACGGCGCACATGTCGTAGTACTCGACGCCGCGTCCCAAGGCGTAGGTCAGCATCTTTTCGGAAAACGTGCGAACGAATTCGTCACGATGTTCGGTGAGGATCAGTTGGCGCAGTCCTTTCGCCCCATCAAATTTTATCCCCCCAGGCAACTCGCCGGAGGCGTCAATTTTCTGCCCTTCGTCCTTGTCGCGGAAAGCCCCGACGGCGTCGAAGTTTTCCAGGGCGAATCCAATCGGGTCCATTCGGGCATGGCAAGATGCACAACTGGGATTGGCCATATGCTGTGCCATCCGCTCCCGGAGGGTTCCCTTCAGCTCTTTTTGCCCTTCCAACGTCGGCACGTCGGCCGGCGGATCCGGAGGAGGCGTTCCCAGCACGTTTTCCAGGACCCATTTCCCCCGCTTCACCGGCGAAGTCCGGGTCGGATTTGAGGTAACGGTCAAAATGCTCGCGTGGGTCAAAATGCCGCCGCGTCCCTTGTCGCCAAGCGACACTTTGCGGAACTCTTCCCCATTAACGTCCTTCACGCCGTAGTGCTTGGCAAGCGATTCGTCCAAATAGGTGTAGTCGGCGCCGATCAGGTCGAGGATGCTCCGATCCTCCCGCACGATCGACTCGAAAAAGAGCTCCGTTTCGCGCCGCATCGACTTGGCCAGTTGCGGCGTGAACGAACGGAACTGGCGAATGTTCGGCTTGGCCGATTCCAGGTTCCGCAATTGCAGCCACTGCCCAGCGAAGTTTTCGACCAGCGCGGTGCTCTTTGGCGATTTCATCATCCGCTCGATCTGTTGGTCGAGCTGCGATCGCAACTTTCCTTCGTAGGCCAGCGTCAACAGTTCCTGATCCGGAGCGCTGCTCCAGAGGAAGTAGGAAAGCCGTGCGGCCAACTCGTACTCCGTCAGTTGGCGGACCGGGCCTTGAGCCTCATCCACTTCGACGCGGAATAGGAAGTTTGGCGAGCAGAGGATCGCGATGATCCCCTCACGAACCGACTCTTCAAAGTTCGCTCCGTCGGCCTGAGCGGCGGCGACCAGCGTGTACAAGCGATTGATTTCGTCCGCGGTGACGGGACGGCGATAGGCACGCGACGCAAACCGGGTCAGGTTCCGTCGGGCGGCAACCTCAAACGTGATCCCCTCGTCGCCTGGATAGGCGACGAAAATCTGGCGATGCGACTCGGGATAGCTGTCCGGTTTGATCTCCGGCGGTCCGACCAACTTCACGCTGGTCACAATCAGGTTGCGATCGCGAAGATTCGGATTGGCGTTGTTCGGATCGTAGTGGTCGTTGGTGAACGAGATCTCGAGGTGATGCTTTCCCTTGCTGAAGCGTTTGGTGATCTCGTAGTCTTTCTCTTTGCCGCGCGTTGCGTCGACGGCGAAGTCTTTATTTTGGTCGTCCAACTTGACGTGCATGTTGGGCAACTGGTCGCCGGCTCGCGTGCCGAAGGCGCGAATCGAGATTTTGTACTCGCCCGGCGCATCGACTTCAAAATCGGTCGTCCCAACATTGTGCGATGCGAAGGTGAGTCGATCGTCGCTCTTCGAGCCATCTTTCAGCTTGAAGTTCTTCAAGCGTTCGCTGCGAATCAGGCTCTTCGGATCAGACACAATCGCCTTGTCGGCGATCGTTACCGCAGCGTCGTAATACTTCTCCAACAGAAGCGGCGAGAGGGAAAGGACGTCGCCGATATTGTCGAACCCATAACCAACGTCATCGGCCGGGAACTCTTCGGTGGCCTTAAACTCGACGCCGACCAGATCACGAATCGTGTTTTCGTATTCGGCGCGGTTCAGACGACGGATCGTCTCGCGGCCGGGGTCGGCCGGACCGTCACATGAGTAATCGGCCAGGGCGCCTCGGATCCACTCCAGGGTTTGCGCCATCTCTTCGGCCGAGGGTTGCGTCTCGTCTTTCGGCGGCATCGCTCCCGAGGCGAGTTGATCAAGCGTCTTCTGCCAGCTCTTGCGACCGCTGGTCATCACCTGTTCCGCCTTACTGAACGAGGCGAAATCAATGCCTGACTCGGCCGAATCACCCGAGTGGCAATCGTTGCAGTACTTGGTCAGAAACGGCTTCACTTGCTTGTCGAAAGCGGCCTGATGCTGCGCAGGATCAGCCCGTAGCGACGAGCAGATCGCTAGCGTGAGCGCAGTCGACAAAAGGAGCGAAGGAAATCGCAAGGATGCAGTCCGATGAAAGGCGGGAATCAGGCGTGGAGCTGGGAGGAGCCGAAAGGTAGGCAGGAAATGGCTAAGCCCAGCTGGAGATTATACAAATCGGCGCATGGTACGTCCATCAAATACGCCGAATTGCCCATCATTTCCGATTCCCGCGCAAATCGCTGCAAAAATGTGCGGGATCGGGGGTACTTTGCGGGAAGTCGCCGCCAAAAGTGGGGGCGACTCAATTTCCATCGAATTTGGGTGAATCGCCTTAGGCGACCGCCTTCTTGTTGACGGCGACGTAGAACTGCTCGATCGATTCGACGACTACCCGCTGCTCGGCGGCGGTCAGCTCCGGGAAGATCGGCAGGCTCAACACTTCCTTGGCCGCCTTTTCCGTTTCGACCAGCGAGGCGTGCGGCCCCATGTTGGCGAAGCAGACCTGCTGGTGGAGCGGTACTGGATAGTAGACCTCGCTGCCGATCTTGTGATCGGCCAGGTGCTTCCGCAGGTCGTCTCGGCGACCCTGCGGCACGCGGACGGTGTACTGGTTCCAGGCATGCTTATGTTCCGGCGATTCGCTCGGCAGGATGATGCATTCGTCCATCCCGGCGGCGCGGAACAGTTCGTTGTAACGAGCGGCGTTCTCGCGACGCATTTCGGTCCACTCGTTCAGCTTTTCCATTTTGACCAGCAGCGTGGCGGCCTGGAACGTATCCAGGCGGCTGTTAATGCCGACCACCGAGTGGTAATAGCGCGGTTCCATGCCGTGACCGCGGTACAAACGGAGCTTGGCGGCCAACTCTTCATCGTTGGTCGTCAGCATGCCGCCGTCGCCCATCCCGCCCAGGTTCTTGGTCGGGTAGAAGCTGAAGCAACCGACGTCGCCGATCGAACCGACCGGCTGGCCATCGTATTCGGACAAGATCGCCTGGCAGGCGTCTTCAATCACCCATAGATCGTGAGCGGCGGCGATTGCGTTGATCGCGGTCATGTCGGCCGCCTGGCCGAATAAGTGAACCGGGATGATCGCCTTGGTGTTCGGGGTAATCGCAGCGGCGATCGCTTCCGGGTCGATATTGAAGGTGACCGGGTCGATGTCGGCGAAGACCGGCTTGGCGCCCAATCGCCACACGGCGCTGGCGGTCGCAAAGAAGGTAAAGCTCGGGACGATCACTTCGTCGCCGGGGCCAATTTCATAGGCCATCAAGGCGAGCAAAATTGCGTCGCTCCCGGAAGCGCAGCTAATGCCGTACTTCGCATGAGACGCTTCGGCAATCTGCTTTTCGAGCTCGAAAACTTCAGGTCCGAAGACGAACCGGCCGGAGTTCAAGACGTTTTCCAGCGCCGCAACGAACTCGGTATGCAACGGGGCATTGCCGCGGGCGACATCCAACAGCGGAACCGAGGCGGGACGGCCCGCCGACTCTTGAGCGCTCATCCTTGAATCTCCGTACTTCCTTGCTTCGACCCTCCGTTCGTCCAATGAACAGACCGGTCTGTCGCGAAAAGCTAGATGGAAGCGAAGGAAAGGTCAAGATCAAGCGAAACGCTCGCTAGCAAACGCTCGCTAGACGGCCGAAGCGAACTCTTTGCGGTACTTGGCAATCCCACCGTCGCCGATCGCATCTTCGCAATAGGCGATCATCATGAACGCCTCATCGGGAACGCCGGCCAGTTCGGAACGAACGTTCCACTGCGACGACGGTTGAAAGCCGAACTTCGGGTAGTACTTGGGATCGCCCAGGACGATCACGAAGTTGGCGTCCATCACGCGCAACTGATCGAGTCCCTGGCGGATCAACTCGGCGCCAACTCCGCGCCCCTGCGCTTTCGGTAATACCGATACCGGTGCAAGCCCCCAACCATTCACAACGTGCTTACCGCGCTCGATCGTCGCTGGCGTGAACAAGATCTGCCCGACAATTTGCCCCTCTTCGTCGGCGACAAGCGAGATTTGCTCGCAATCGGCCTCCCGAATCTGATCGACAATTTCATTTTCGATGGCAGTCGGAAAGGCGGCCAACAACAGGGTACGGATCGCCGGAACGTCGTCCGGCGTTTCGGGGCGAATAATCATGGGAGAAGGCTCCGAGGTGAATCGCGATGAGGTCAAACTTTGATGGCGGCCTGGAGTTGATCATGCAGAGCGAGAGTCGACGTCGCGACGACTTTGGGACGATTCCAGTCGAACCGCTCTCCTCCCACGCCGCGAATGACGCCGCCTGCTTCTTCGACGATTAACACGCCGGCGGCCACATCCCATATTTTAACGCTCGACGCCCAGTAGGCGTCCAAAATCCCGGCGGCGACGTAGGCCAAATTGAGCGCCGCCGAGCCAAGCCGGCGCATCGCCTGACAGCGAACGAGAACTTCGACGAACTGATGAATCTCGGGCGAGTCGCGCTGGATCCCGGCCGCAAAACTTGCGGCGACCAACGCCCCTTCCAGATCGGTAATGTCGCTGACTGAAAGCTTCGCGCCGTTGAGCGTCGCCCCTTTGCCGCGCTCGGCTGCAAAGCATTGGTCATGGACGGGATCGTAGACGACGCCGACGATCACTTCCCCCTTATGCTGCAAAGCAAGTGATACCGAATAATTCGCTAGCCCATGAACATAGTTGGTGGTCCCATCGAGCGGGTCGGCGATCCAGCGATAGTCATACTGCGCCGAGGCCGCATTTGCCGGGTCTTCCTCTTCTCCCAAGAATCCATGATCAGGAAAATCACCCAGAACGATTTCTTGGATCTTCTTTTGGGACTCGACGTCCGCCTCGGTGACGAGGTCGGCCCGCCCCTTCTCGCGGATGCGAAACTTCCCTTGCCAATCGAGCAAAACGGCGCCTGCTGCTCGGGCAGCTCTCTCGCAAGTCGTTAAATAATCAGACATTTGGCTCTCTCAACATCGGGCTATCTGGGTCGCCTCTGCGGTCGCCGCCAGGACCAATGATAAGTGATCGAGTCGCCTTTAGAACTACCGATCTGACCAGGATGTGCAGATCGAAAACTTTCAGCGAATATTTTGGGAACCAAAAGGTGGACAATGACGACTACTTTGGTATCATGACGAGTGGAAGAGGGCCACCTAAGGCATCATACCATTCATAAAGCCTCGCCCCACGGGCGCAATTCCGGCCTCTTCTCTGTTCCGGCCCCGTCGCTCACCTTGGTGAGAGACGGGGTTTTTTTATTGTCCGACCGCATCGATTCGCTCTCCATCATGCCTGTCCCTTCTATTAATGAATCTCCTTCCGGTCGCACTTGGCGCTCGACTGGCACGCAACAGTTTGAGTCCATTGTTGGAACTTGCCGACTTGCGGTCGTACAAGACAATCCGCTGCAAGTACGCCTGACGAAACTTGCCCCCAGCGGCCAACAAACGATTCAAATCGACTTCGGCGTACCGCTGCAGTCGGACGTCTATATACGCGAAAATGACCTGGTTTTTACGGGGGAAGAGACCGAAAACTCTCCGGTCCGCACCCAGGCCTATATTCGCGCCGTCTCTGACGAAGCGGCTTGCGACCTGATCTTGTCGCGTCAGACATCGCTCCTCGACTACGCGGCCCCAATCTCCCTCTTCGTTCCCTCAACAGAGAAAACTTTTCGCCTCTTGGATGGTCAGTTGGTCGACGCTCAGTCCGATTCGACGCCAGGCGAAAACGTCGTCCTCGCTGCGCCGATCGATGATGAGCTGGCGATCTGTTTGATGTACTTCCCCGGCGACGCCGACGAGATCGTCGTCAGCGAAAACCAACTCGCCGTTCAGTCCTTCGCCGCTGCTTTGGAAAAAGGGGTCATCCGTCAGGTTCGCGTTCGGGCGCTCTTTGCCGAGCGTGACGGTTTGGCGGAGTCTCTCGCAGCGAAGTACGAAGCGTTTCGTCAGTCGGAATTGCCTCTTACGACCTAGTTCATCCCCCCGCCACTGAAATTCCTGGGGGATGAAATGCGCACACATTTCAGTTACGCTGAGATCTTTGTCACACTCCACTTCACTTAGCCGGTCCCCCCATGTCGATCGAGTTGCGAAAACAGCTTTTTGAACAGCTAGACCAAATCGTTCTGGTTGACCCCCATTCGCACATCAATCCGCTCAGCCCGGCGTCGACGACGCTAGCCGACATCCTGGGGTATCACTACTACACCGAACTTTCGCACTCGGCCGGCATGCCGAAGGATCAGATCGAAGAGCCCGGTCTCGATCCGAAAGAGAAAGTTCGCCGCTTGGTCGAGAACTTTGGTCCGATCGAAAACACGATCCAGTACAGCTGGTTCATCGAGTTCGCGCAGAAGATGTTCGGCTTCGCGGACGAGCGACTGACGACCGACAACTGGGAAGCGCTCTACGACTCGGCCGCCGAGCGGATGGCGTGCGACGACTGGGAAGAAACGGTCCTGCGCGAAAGCAAGTTGGAAGGGGTCTTTCTGACCAACGACTTTGACGACGCGCTGGAAGGTTTCGACACTTCGCGTTACATCCCCTGCCTGCGAACCGACGACTTGGTCTTCCATCTCTCGAAACTGCCGGTCGCCGAACGCCTCGAAAATGCGACCGGGATTTCGATCAGCGGGCGTGCGGCGCTCGAAAGTGCGCTCGATAAGCTGTTCGATCACTTCGTCGGCAAAGGGGCTAAGGCCTGTGCGATCTCGCTGCCCCCGGATTTCGCTCCGCATTATGTGAGCGACAACCGCGCCGACATCGCGATCAAAAACATCCTGGGCAAAGGACTAGACGCCGATCCTAACGATCGCCACGCTGCGTCGAACTTCGTCTTCTGGTCGCTGGCCGAACGTTGCCGTCAGCACAAGTTGCCGTTCGACCTGATGATCGGCGTCAATCGCGGCGTCTACGAAACCGGCGTCTACCAGGGGCAAGACCTCTACGACAGCCGGGTCTCGCTGATTCAGTATCGCCAGCTCTTCAACGCGTTCCGCGACGTCACGTTCCCGGTCTCGGTCCTGGCCAGCGTCACCAACCAAGAGCTCGTCAGCTACAGTTGGATCTTCCCGAACGTCGTCGCCAACGGTCACTGGTGGTACTCCAACACGCCGGCCTACATCGAAAGCGATCTGGCCGCGCGGTTGGAAGCGATTCCGCAAACCAAGGTGATCGGCTACTACAGCGACATGTACAAGCTGGAGTTCGGCATGCCGAAGTTCGCGATGTTCAAGCGGATCCTCGCCAAGGTGCTGGCCGAACGCTTCGTCGTCGATCGCGGCTGGAGCGAAGATCGCGCCCTGGAATTGGGGCGGACCGTCCTTCGCGGCAACGTCGAGTCAATCTTCGGACTCGAAGGCTAATCGCTTAACTTGGTCGAAACGCACTATACGCGTATAGCCCGGTGAAACAGCAGAACAGCACGGTTAACGTGTTGTAGCCCAGCTTCAACCACCAGGTCGTCAGATGCTCCTTCACGTCAAAGACGGCTTGAAGGGGCAATCGCAGGCCCCAAAAGATTGCGACATACAGGCAAAACGAGCGGGCCAGGAAATCTCCCCCTGCCAACTGCGCCGCGTTTAGCAGCGTTATTAGGCCGAAAGCGACGATCGACAAGACGACGTAGCCGCCGTAGACCCAATACATCTGACGATGCAGCGGCGAGAGACAGGCGAGTTCTTGCTTCCAATTCAATCGAATTGGAACTAACGCTGAAGCGATCAGTACGCACAACTGAACGCCGCCGGCGACGCGCAACAGCGTTTCTAACGTCAGGTTCATCCGATTTCTTTCCAGACGAGCAGCATCGGGACAATGATGTTCTCGACAAACCAGTGATGAAATAACCACGCGATTGGCGCGACCAGCACGACCGCGGCGAACGCCCTTCCCTGCCAACCACGATGAAGCGAGGCTCGCTTCCCCAGCCAACTCCGCTCCAGCAGAATGGCGCTCCCTTGCAGCAAGAAATAGGCGGTGGGCCATCCATATCCACCGCCTGCCGGATAAGAGATGACCATGTCATGCACCAGTCCGCTGAACAAAAACCCGATCATCACGGCCCATGCCGCGCCGATGCGCACCGCCAGCGTGCGGAATAAAAAACGATGCGTCAGATCGCGAAAGGCCCCGTTCCAGCGCCGTCCCCAAAACTCGGAAACCGAGCGAGCCAACAGCGGAGCGTTCATCAGCGGCGGAGCGTCGACTCCTCGACTTCTCCACCAGCACGACAGGAGATGAAATAGCCCGAAGTGCAACAGAAGAATCATCCCCACCATGCCGAGCCAGCCGACAGCCAACTTATTAGGAAGTTCCGCCAGACCTGTCGCCATCCCCAACAGAGACATTCCCACCATCATTTTCGCGCCAGCCCAGAACCACTCGGAGGCTTTCGGCGGCGCGATGTCACGCTGGGGTGCTGTCGAAAGAAACGCCGTCGCATCAAGCCCTGGCCAAGCCAACCAGTAAGCGAGGCTCCTCGAGAGAGTCGAGGGGACCCCACACCCGATCCACGTCAGCCATTTGCACCCCAGGTAAATCGCCACCGCTAACAGCCACATTCGCCCCCACCCAGTCATTTCGGGGGAGACGCACAAGATTGCCGCCGTGACGGGTACCGCTGCGAGGATTGCCAGCCAAGTCCAACCTGTCCCTATCGGCGAGGTTTGCCCTTCAGAATCTTCTTTTCGGGCGATTGCGATCATTCGGTTTGGAGCAAAAAGGAACGAGGGGAAACCATTCTGCTATTAACAACCGTGATATTGACCACGTTGGTAACAAAGAATCCCTCCCGAACCGATATCCAAGCAAATCAATTAATCCCGTGGAATTCCCCCTACGCCTGCGAAATACCGTAGAAAGTTGCACATTACGCTGTTTCAATGCAATGATTGTCAGATTGATAGCACAATTAAGAATCCGGTGCCGATCTTTATTCGTATTGCAGGTAGAGACTGGCACCTGCAGCTCTAAGGCGTCCTGATTCGAAGTTGCGGTTTCGCTAGAAATTCAACGCTTCATCCACCACGGTCAGGTTCCGTAGGGAGTACCGAAAGCCGGCGGTCGGCCCTACCATGAATACGGCAAAAACTCCCGATATCTCGCGAAGAAACAGCGAGCTCGCCGCATCGAAGAAAGTGAACGAAGAATCGATTCCCCCAGGAGTTGATCCTTTGGCCGAAGTCGCAGCGGCTTGTCGGCAAGGAAACATGGCAGCGCGTCGTCAGCTGTACGACGCGTGCAGCGAGCACGTCTTTCGCGTCGCCGCCCGAATCGCCGGGCCGCAAGACGCCGCCGACGTCACGCAGCAGGTTTTCCTGCAAGCGTTTCGCTCAATTGACAAGTTCGACGGCCGCTCAAAGTTCGAAACTTGGCTTCATCGAATCGCCGTAAACGAGGCGCTACAGCACTTGCGGCGCAATCGCCGTCACAAGCATAGCGATCTCGACTGGGAGCCGGAGGAAGAATCGACCGCGCCGGGCGAGCGAACCGAACAAAAAGAGGCGCTCGAACAAGCGCTGGCAAGTATCGATCCCGAGTTAAGATCGATCTTCCTGCTACGCGAGGTCGAGGACTACTCGTATCACGAAATCGCTGAGTCGCTCCACATTCCGGAAGGAACGGTCGGCTCGCGATTGAATCGCGCGCGACGAGAATTGAAACGACAACTGCAGGACCTGGGTTATTCCGACATGTAAACGGTTTCGAGCTGAAAAGGCGGATCGGCCCGACCTCCGAAGATGAAACGTAAAATGGACTGCTCTGAAGTTAGAGATCGATTGTCAGAATTCTTCGATGGCGAAATGCCTGAAGAATCGCAGATGGCGATGGCCGATCACCTGGCCGATTGCGAATCATGCGCCCAGGAACTCACCGAATTCCACGACCTGTCGCAAATCACGGCGACGCTCGATCATCCGCTTCCTCCGCCGGGACTCTGGGATTCGCTCGAAGCTCAACTCGCCGTTGCGGACGGCGTCTCTGCCGAAAGCCTGGCGGCGGCCGCGCCGTATCGTTGGACCACCGGCCCTTTTGTTCCGTGGGTGTTGGCGCTGGCCGCCAGCGTCGTCTTTGCGATCGGCTGGTTCGGCTACCAGTCGAATCTCACCATGTTGGGCAACCTTTCGATCGCCACGGTCTTTGACCAGTACTTTGATACGCTCCATCACGATCCTGTCGCCGCCCAGCAATTGTTGCTGGCGGAATACGACGGCCAGCCGATCGACGCCGAAAACGCGGTTCATTTCGTGGGCTATCATCCAGCCATCACCGCCGGCATGCCGGAAGGTTACGCGCATTACTCCTGCAACGTGATAAAGCTGCCGCATGGCGACGCCGTCCACTGCCAATACTTACGACCCGATGGAAGCGCATTGGCGCTCTTCGAGCATGACGGCGAACGTCCCGCTTGGTTTGGCGATCGCCCGGCGACCGAAGCGATCCATGGCGACACCAAAGTGAAAGTGGTCGATCTCGACAAACGAGTCGCCGCCACCTGGCGACAAGGGGATCGGCATATCACTGTCGTTGGCGCGCACGACGCCAATGAAATTGGTCAATTGACCGGCTGGTTCGGAGAGCGAGCCAGTCTTCTCGACGAGTAGCGGCCGCTTAGCGGACGAACGAGACCAACGACTGCGGCGCTCGCGCCCCGGTATTCCAGGCATACTTTCGCCACCGCCGTTCGAGCTCTTCAATCCCTTCGATCTGGTAGATGTCGCGCAAGGCTCGATCGTACCCGCGCTCGATCGCCGCTTCGGCGAAGTCGATCAGCTTGGTAGGCTCATCTTGTTCCGCCAGGAAGTGGACCAGCGACAAGCTCTGGCCGTAGAAGGCGGGAACCTGTTTGGCCGAGGTGAACTGCTCTAAACGAAGAAGCTGAACGACTCGCAGAGCGTCGCCGCTGCGCAGCGCATCGTGACAATCGCGGTGATGCAGCGTCCGCTTCTCCTGTGAATCGGCCATCGTGGCGATTCCTTCATCCAGCCAGCGGGGCGGATGTCCATCTTCAAAACGATCGGCCAGGACGATGTGCGTCAGCTCATGCGGCAGGGCGCTCGCCCCCTTTTTAGCGTCGTAGAGCAAATCGATTCGGCGATTCACGATTACGCCGCGCGATGCCTGAACAAGGCTGCTGCCGGAGGTCTGGGCTCCGCCGCCACCGACGGCGGTCTGATAGCTCGCTTTGGTCGCGTGAACGATTACCTGACAGCGGGGACTCCAGTCGCGGCGATCCGCCTCACTGAGCCAGACCTGCTGGAGGTCCAACCGCAGCCTTTCGCACTGCTCCAGCAACTGCTGGGCATTGGGTCCGCCGCGGAAGGTCCGAATCTGGAAGTTGCTCGATTGGCTATCCCACTCGGCGGCGCCTGCATGTTGGGAAATGACCAGTCCGAGGATTAGGAACAATCCGTGGAAACGAGTCTGCATTCGATGGATTCCGCCGGGGGAAAGTGCACGCATGGGGGAAAAAATATTGGCCACCCAAAGTCGACCGCAACGCCCACGAAGTAGGCGTGCCCCGTGTAAAGACAAATTGCATGCCTAAACCGCGAAATCGACCTGCGGTTTCACACACAAAGACTCGCAACCATCTGTCTTAAAAGCCGTTACAGCTTTTAGACCGCCAATGCGCAACGATGCGAACCGGCCCGTTATGCCCCAAGGACAGGCAGACATGCCGAGCATCTGAGCAGATGCCTAAAAGTTGCCCGGACTGGGCCAATCCCCTCGGCGAAGAATTCATTGGCGACGCTGTGAAGAAACGAGAAGGTCGCCGCATCGAATCTAGCAACGGATCGATTGCCCGCGCCATGTGACGCAGCCCACCAAAGAAAATCGATTCAAGATTCGAGTTAATTGATAGTTTTGAGGAGGTGTGCGATGAAAAAGATGTTCTTGATGGCCCTTTTGGTCGCGCTGATGGCTGGATTGTCGACGACCACCGCGTTCGCCCAACGCGGCGCCGGCGCTAAACTGCGTGGCGACTTCGGCCATGGATTCTGGAGCCGCGACGCAGCTCCAGCCTACCGTTCGACGATGACCTTCCAGGCGACGCCGATGGTAGACGCAAATCGTAGCTTCTCGTACGAGCCGACGGTCCCCGCCGACAACGTGCAGCCAGCCGTTCCGAGCACCGAGGTGAAACCGACAGTACGGTGCACGGATAACGCCGACGTGACCCGACGCTACTCGTATGAACCCGGCCAAAGCAATGCCGGCGTGACCCGTCGTTATTCGTACGAACCGGTCCCAATGGTTCCGTCGTACTCGTATCGTTCGGTCGAAAGCAGCAGACCGTCGTATATGTACCCCAAAACCGATCCCCGTCGTTTCCAGCATTAGTCGGAGACGCACCTCCGTTCCCGTGAAGTTCATTACGGGACAGAGTCGACGCACAGTCGCTCACCATCCAGCCGGGCGATTGTGCGTCGTTTTTTGTTTCTTGGCGTGATTTTTTGACGCTAGCGACCCGATGTCCACCAGAAACCCGATTACCGCAAACCGTTTTGCAGTAGCACCTTAAGGCGAACTGTGATCCATCGCACCTACCCTCGCCGAGTTTTTTAGAAAATATCTTCGTAGCGTGTGAACCAATCAGACGAAGTACCGTCTTACTGGTGTGCCGAGCTCGATCGCATGTTGCGGTCGAACTGTATACTTCGGTAATTTTTTCACAAAGTTGCTGACGTTCCGGCGGCACGATATATTTCAACGTTCCTCGGCCAGGGTAGGTTGAGGAAACGGATTCTATTCACTCTCTCACTGCGCAACCCGCGTAGGAGGAACTCAAAATGCGTAACGACATTATCAACATCCGCGAAAACATTGTTGTCGCTGCAGTCGCCCGCGTCGCCGTGGTCGCCGTTGAAGTCGCTCGCGTTCGTTTCTTCGATACGTGGATGCGCCTCTATGGTCATGCCATGACGCATCTGACCCCGCCCTCCAAACAGGGCGGCGGTTTGAAACCGTCATGGCTCGGCGGCGAGAGTTGGCTAACAGGTTGTCAAGAACCAAGCCAACTACAGCCGGCGTTTTGTTGGGGCTCCGTGCGATCGGAAGGATCGCCGGCCTGGATAGGCAGAAGCTAAGACGCAACCGCGTCAGACAATTCGTCTCGCTTCTCGTCTGCAAGGCTCGCCCCGACGGCGCCTGAGCTAGTCGCGCTCGGCTCGCGTTGACAGTGACCCCATCGGTCCGTTTTCGCGCTCTCCGTACCGCCTCCTGCTCTTCGGCCGAATCGCGGTTGCACGCACCTTCGCCTGCCGCCGCCTCTGCGTCCTCAGCAGTTCCCATACAAAAACCATACGAGAGAGAGTTCAAGATGACTGATTTCGCGCAACTTGACGAAAAAGAGCGGATGATCGCCCTGGTTACGGCTTCGCAGACCGGTGACCGTGACGCGTTCGGCCAACTGGTCGAGCAGTTCCAGGGAGTCGTCTTCGCGATCGCACTGAAGCGACTGCGTGATTACGCTGAGGCGCAGGAACTGTGCCAGGACGTCTTCATCCAGGCGATGCAGAAGATGGATCAGCTCCGCGAGCCGGCGGCTTTCCCCGGCTGGCTGCGTTCGATCACGGTCCGCATGGCGATCAACCGCGCTGTGCGCCGCCCTCCTGACATCGCGACCGAGCCGGATACGCTGGCGGCGACTTGCGTCGACCGTCGCACTCCGCTCGATATGCTGATCGACGGCGAGCGCGCCGAGAACCTGCACGAGGGCCTGGCCCAACTGCGTGATCTCGACCGCGAAACGCTCCGTGCGTTTTACGTCGAAGGTCAGTCGCTGCGTGAGATGAGCGACGAGTTTGATGCTCCGATTGGTACCATCAAGCGTCGTCTGCACGTCGCGCGTAAGCGTCTGGCGAAGGAGATGGAAGAGCAGATCGCCGTCTAACGGCGACTGCACGTTCCAATGACGTTGGCAAAAAAGAAACCGCCTGAGAATCGCTAAGGTTCTCAGGCGGTTTTGTTATTTCTCGGGACCTCTATTCCATCGGCCCCATCGGCTCAACCGGTTGCGGCGAGCGATCGTAGATCATTTCCTTTTTCGGCTCTTCTCCAGCGCCGGGTTCCTCGGTCTCTTCGTTCGCCGGTTCCGCTTCTGCCGGCTCTGACTCTTCCGTTTCCGTCAGTTCCGTTGGAGTTGTGATTGTCGTAGTCGACGGGAGAGATATCACCACGACAACAATCACCAGCAGCGTCATGATCGTCAGGCCGCCGAGCACCACGATCAGCCAGGGAAACCGCGAACCCTCCGGCTTTTCGACCGACATCGCCAGCGGCGGTTCCGCCGCTTCTGCCGTTTGTGCGACGATCGGCTCTTCATCGGTCGGTGGAGTTAGCGTGATCAATCGCGACAGATCATCAGCGATCGTGAATGACTCGCCGCACTTCGGACAGGGAGTCGTCTTCCCCGCCAACTTACGCGGGATCCCAAGCGATTTGCCGCACCGCGGGCAACGCAGCTTCGCCAGCTTGATACTCATGGTGAGATACGCGGAAAGAAGGTCGGAGTAAGAATCGCCCGCAGAAGCGTCGCCCCAGCTCGCATCGGACACGCTCTATCGTAATTACCGCAGTGGGGTCAGGTCAAAAAAAGGAGACGCGATCCCTTGCAAAGCCAAGTCGGTCGAATTGCATACGGGAAACGCATCCACCAAGCAATTTGCGTGGCGACATTTTCCATTGACAAAGCGCACGGTGTTAGGGTCGACTTCAGGTCACTGGGGAAAAGCCAAGACTTCGCCGCCTCCATGCGTCGCATCGAAGAAGGCTGATAAGTCATGACCAGCGCCATGTGACGGTCCGGTCCATGGCGCCACTCGACCTGCTATCCCTCGAAATCACCACCCGATGGGTTGCGATGAACTGGCGAAAAAAAATGCGCAGTCCAGTCCACTGTTGATTTGAGCGCAAACGAATCGCGAAAGTCCCGTTCGCCATATCCCCCTTTTAAAAAAAGCACGGTCCGGTCCACTGTTCATTCGGGTGCGAAAGAATCGTAATGCCCCGTCTTGCTGCTCAGGGAGAGAAAAAAATAGCGTGGTCCAGTCCAGTTCCACCAGCGCTTGTGAGCAAATAACAAAGTCCGGCGATCAGATTTCGCCGGACTTCCATTTCGGAGATCGGGTTATCAGCGTCGGCCAAAGGCGGCCTTGCTAGTTGCCGGGAATCACCTCTCCACCGCTGCGGGTCGCCATAGAACGCCAGGTATTCAGATCGATTGTCTCGGCGACGCTCGAAACGGACCCATCGACCCGCGCGACCTGAACGACGCCCGGGTGCCAACTGCGTGAGGTAATGATGGCGTAGGTGGCCCCTGCACTACCGCCGGTTTTGCCTTCCTGCCATGAGTTGTAGTCGGCGTCGTAGTCGGTACCGCCGCTGGTGAATTTTACGTACGTATTGGGAGTCATCGCCGCAGTGAACCCGGTGTGATGAACGCGTCCGTCCGGCCATTCGGTATGCCCGGTGTCGACCTTGAATTCGGAAGACGCCGCCGCGACGGCCGCTTCTGCGGCGCCCACATTGGCCGGAATCGTCGTCGCCGGCGGTTGCGTGTTGCGTGTGTAAGGGGTGAAAGCTTTCACTTCGGCGGCTAACAGCGTATTGCTGGTCCCGTCAGTTGCGGCGGCGAAGGAGAGGTGACTGTTCGGATAGAACATTCCGTCTCCTCCCCTGCGCGTCGCCGGATCCCAGACGAACCAAGTCCCCATATTAAACCCATACGTCGTCGGATAGAGACTCGGACGATCGGGCGTCGCAGGCGGCGAGTTCGTGCGGGTCACGCGAAACGTATCCGACTTCGGATCGCTCGGACAAGCGAAGCCCGGCACCTTGATTTCATGAATCGAAATCTGGTTGTCCCAAGCGACGTTGAGATTCACTACGCCCGAAAGGTTGGCTTGCTCGAGATAGTCGAGAATCCGTCCATGTACTCCCCAAGAGCCGTTGTTGCTCGCTGAACCAGCATCGATGATGACGCTCGCCGGAAACCGCTTGAACGTACTCTCATAGTTGTGGATCGCCAGTCCCAGTTGCTTCAGGTTGTTGCTGCATTGCATACGTCGGGCCGCTTCGCGGGCCTGCTGGACCGCCGGCAATAGCAATGCGATCAAGACGCCGATGATGGCGATCACCACCAGCAGCTCAACCAACGTAAAGCCTCTCCTGTTTTCCGCGCAGATCATCAATCGCCTCTATCGATTCAGACGTAATAATGGGGTGGGTGTGGTAGTAGCCACACAAGCAATTCAAGTGCCGCTTGGATGTAGAATTCGCCAAGGCCATAAATCCCTATTCCCACTTAACTTGCCCAATCAAAAAAAGCGAGCCAAAGTCGAACAAACCGACACGCATGACGAAAAACCCGACACATCACCCACTCGCGGGCTTTCGATTACCATAAATGGATTCGCCCCCTTCGACTTCCGTCCCCTGATCCCTAATGCGCTGGCCGCTACGAATCCAATTGCTGCTCCCCTTCGCCGCCGTGATGCTGGCGATCATGGTCGGCGTCACGCTGGTCACGGCGCAGATCTCGGTCACCAACGCGAAATCGCGGATCGAGTCCCGCCTCCGGGATGTGGCGGCGGTCTTGCAATCAGCCACTTTCCCGTTGAGCGACGCCGTTCTGGAACAGATGAAAGGGCTCTCCGGCGCTCAATATGCCGTGACCCAAGATGGTCAGCTGATTCGTTCGACGTTGAATGGATTGCAATCAGAGCAGCTTGCTTCGCTTTCGGTGACCGACTCGATCGACGACCTCTCATTGGCCGAGGAAATCTCGATCGACGACCAGGAGTATTTCCATGCGGCGGTCGCGCTACAGGGACGCTCACAGCCGGGACAAGTGCTGCACATGTTCTATCCGGTCGACTCGTATCGCAAAGCTTGGTCGGCGGCGGCTGGCCCGCCGTTTTGGATCGGACTGGTCGGCTTCGTCGTGCTGGTTCTGGTCGCGTTCGCGCTGGCCCGCACCGTCACGGCGCCGATCGCGCAGCTGCGACAGCAGGTAGAACGAATCGCGGCGGGAGACGCTTCGCCGATTCCGCCCCGTGGAACCAACGATGAAGTTCGCGACCTGGTCGATGCCGTCAATCAACTGGCCGAACAGCTGACCGCCTACGATGAGAAAATCCGCACGCTGGAACGCACCCGCGTGCTCGGACAATTGGGCGCCGGTTTCGCCCACCAGGTTCGCAACGCGGCGACCGGATGCAAGTTGGCCCTCGACATCCACGCGCTCCATTGCCCGCAGGCACATGACGAAAGCATGGCGATCGCCAACCAACAGCTGGCGCTGATCACCACGCACTTGCAGGCGATCGTCAACTTCGGCAAAGAAGAGCGGCGTGATTTTCAGCCGCTTGATCTGCGCGAGGTCGTGCTGGAGGCGTTGCCGCTGGTGCGGCCTTTGGCCCAGCATCATCACGTCAACATCACGTTCGACAGCGACGGCGCCTTTCCGATGCAAGGAGAGCCGACGCTATTACAAACGGTAATCGTCAACCTACTGACCAATGCGGTCGAAGCGATTGCCGCACAACCTCGCGTCAATCCGTCAGTCGATGGCGAAGTGCGGGTAGAATTGAACCAAGAGCCCCGCGGCATCCGCCTGACGGTGGCGGATAACGGTCCTGGGCTGCCGCAGGAAATCGCGGCGACCGCATTTGACCCGCTGATCACCTCCAAGCGCGAAGGGGTCGGGCTTGGCTTAACAATTGTCCGCGAAGTGGCCCGCGTCCATCATGGCGAAGCGACCTATCGCCGCGAGAATGGCGAGACGCGATTTGAGATTCACCTGTCCGATATGAGAAACGATTAACCGATGGCGGAAGTTCTGATCATTGACGACGAACCGAGCGTCTGCTGGGCTGTCAGCTCTTTAGCGGAAGCGAAGGGACATCACGCGGAAGTCGCCGCGTCGGCCGAAGAAGCGCTGCAGAAACTGAGCAGCTACCAACCGGCGGCGATCGTGCTCGACGTTCGTCTGCCAGGAATGTCGGGACTCGAAGCGATCGATGCGATTCGCCAGGCATCCGGCAACGCTCCGGTCATCTTGATCACCGCCTTTGGCGATCTCGAAACCGCCGTCGCCGCCGTTCGCAGCGGCGCCTTTGAATACATCGTCAAACCGTTCGACGCGGCGACGATTACCGGCGCATTGGAACGAGCGCTCGCGCCGCGCGAATCGTCCCTTGAAGTATCCCTTGACGCGGCGCCGATCTCGCCCGACGGTATGGTCGGCAAGTCGCCATCGATTCAGGCGGTCTTCAAGAAGATCGCCCAAGCGGCTGCGGCCGACGCCTGCGTGTTGATCGAAGGGGAAAGCGGATCAGGGAAAGAGCTCGCAGCTCGAGCGATTCACCATCACAGCGCCCGCTCGTCCGGACCGTTCGTCGCAGTGAACCTGGCGTCGCTCAGTCCGTCGCTGGTCGAAAGCGAGCTGTTCGGCCATACGCGGGGCGCGTTTACCGACGCTCATAACGCCAAGCCCGGTTACTTGCAACTGGCCAACGGTGGGACGTTGTTCCTGGACGAAGTCGCCGACATTCCGGCGGCCGCGCAAGTGAAGCTGCTGCGGGCCTTGGAACATGGGGAAGTGACCCCGGTCGGCGGCGGGCAGCCGGTCCCGACGCGCTTTCGAGTCGTTTCGGCGACGCACCGCAACTTGCTTGGCCAGGTCGAAGCGGGCGAGTTTCGACACGATCTCTACTTCCGGTTGAGTGCGTTTCGAATGCAGCTTCCGCCGCTCCGCGAGCGGGTCGACGATATTCCGGAACTCGCTCGTTACTTCCTGTCGCAACTTGGCGGAGACCAGGTTGCGATCACCTCAGCGGCGCTCACCGAACTGAAGCGTCGTCCCTGGTACGGCAACGTCCGCGAATTGCGGAACGCGCTGGAACATGCGCAGATCGTCAGCATGGGCGATGCGATTCGGGTTGAGCATTTGCCGACCGCGGCGCCTCCGCTGAACACCACGGGACACGTCGATCTGGCCGATCAGATTCGGGCTTGGGCGCAGCGGCAACTCGCCAGCGGCGAATCGATCGACAACTTGCATGCACGATTGTTGGCCTTGGTCGAACCGCCGTTGATTCGCGCAGCGCTCGAGAAGCACCAAGGACAATTCGTCGCCGCCGCCAAGACGCTCGGCATGCACCGAACGACCGTCAAGAAGAAGGCGGACGAATACGGGATATCGAGCGACTAGAACATCGGCGCCATCTCGGTCGCCCGGCGACGATCAAAGTCGCCGCCGGACACCGCCTGAGTTTCGAGAAACAGCTTCAATGGCTGCGCGAGCTGACGGAACGCGGTGGTCGGCATCGCAATCGTCCGCCACTTCGGCGAAATCCGGCGTGCCCACGCAGCATACAAGTCGATCCGGACGCCCACGAACGCGTAAACCTCTCCCCGGAACGGAAAGAGAAAGTTCTGCGGCAGCGGCGCCATATCGCCGGTTACCAGGTAAGCGAAGACGAAGAGCCCGCGAAACTGCGGTCCGAACAGCAGTTCCCACTGGGCCATCGCTTGCAGGTCGTCAATCGTCGCCCAGTTCTTCCAGTAGCGATTCTTGCGACCGGAAGGAAACTGGCGACCTTTGACGTCAACCAGCCACGACATCTCGCTTCCCGATGGGGAAACGATGAAGTCGACATTCTTGATCGTTCCGTCGGCCGCGATCGAGCGTCGCGACTCATCGACCGCCACATAGGGGGTCTGCAACTGACGGAGATAGGCCTCAAAAGCAGCTTCGTAGTGATTCGACCGAATTGTCATCGTTTTTCTCCTCGGCGGCGAGCGTACGCTCACAGTTTGCCAACCGAGGGTGACAACAGTTTGTCACCGTGTTTTACAGCGACTCCAGAATCTTTTGAATTCGGGCGACGACGGCAGCGGCGTTATCGGCCAAAGACTCGTCGGTCGCGTCCCCACCAAGGAGGTTCTTCACTTGGCACTTTCCTTCGGAAAGCTCACGATCGCCGGCGATGATCGCGATCTTGAAGCCGCGGCGATCGGCGTATTTCAGCTGCTGCCCGAGCTTTTTCGCTTCGGGATAAACTTCGACCCCGATGCCGGCTGCACGTAGCTGTGCCGCCAGCTTCAGGTAAGCGCCCAGGCTTTTCTCGTCAAAATACGGAATAAAGACCGGCGCCGGAGTGCTGACCTTCTCGATCAGCTCCAGCTCTTCCATCGCCGCCAGCAGACGATCCAAGCCGAGCGACGCCCCCACGCCGGGCAATTGCTCCTTCGTGTAGAGGCTCGCCAGATTGTCATAGCGCCCGCCGGAGCAAACGCTACCGATCCCCGGCAGTTGATCGAGGAAGGTTTCGAAGATCGTCCCTGTGTAGTAGTCCAAACCGCGGGCAATCGAGACGTCGATCGCCAATCGCGCGTCAGTCACGCCGGCCGCTCCGGTAGCTTCAAGTAGGTCGCGGAGCTGCGCGAGCCCTTCTTCTCCCTTTTCCGACCCGGCGACCAGCGGCTCCAGTTGCTTCAGGATCTCGGTATTGGAACCAGCGACTTCAGCCAGCTTCAACACCTGATCGGCTTGCTCGGCAGTAGCGCCAGCGGCAGCCATCATTTCTTCGGCGACCTTTTCGCGTCCGATCTTCGCCAGCTTGTCGAGTGCGCGCAGCACCTCGGTCGACCTGTCGGCCAGCGAAAGCTTCTCGAGCACGCCGCTCAGCACCTTGCGGTTGTTGACCCGAATCTGGAAGCCTTCGAAACCGATGGCCCGCATCAAGTCATGAATCACCAGCGCCGTCTCGATGTCGGAGACGAGCGACTTGGTCCCGATCGTATCGAAGTCGCACTGCATGAACTCGCGATAACGACCGCGCTGCGTATTCTCACCGCGCCAGACCGACGCGATATGATACCGCTTGAACGGAGTTCCCAGCACGCCGACATGTTGCGCGGCGAAGCGAGCCAGCGGCACCGTCAAGTCAAACCGCAGGCCGACGTCGCGTCCCCCATGATCTTCAAAGCGGTACATCTGACGATCGGTTTCGTCGCTTCCTTTGCCGGTCAGCACTTCGGCGTATTCGAGCGCCGGCGTGTCGATCGGCGCAAAACCATAAGAGCGATAGACGCGTTTCGCGGCGTCAATCAGCCCTTCGCGCGGCATCATCGCTTCGGGAAGGTAGTCGCGGAACCCTTTGAGCGTACGGGGCTGAATCAGCTTTGTTTTGTCAGACATCAGTTTTCTAGGAACGAAAAGACGGGCGGTAGTTCCGCCCGTTGTGCGTTATTGGAATTGACCTGCAGCGTCGCGCTAGTTGAGGACCGGCAACAGCGGCGGCTTGCGGCTACGAATGCTCTGGCCGGCGCCGCGTGGAGCGATCGCCTCGGCGTACTCCCAGATTTGTTCGGGAGTCTCAAAGTACATGTCGTAAACCCAGTCATCTTCATATTCGCAAGCGTCGGTCGTATAGTCGCGGCAAATCTGCGGACGAGTCTCGTAAATCCCACACAGGTGATCGTCGCGCAAATGCTTGCAGGTGGTGTGAACCAGCAAGTACCACGATTCGTCGTCGACGAACACCGAGGCGCGATCGTGCAGCAGGTACCAGCGAATGAACTCAAAGTCGGCCATTTCTTCCGGCTTATCGATCGGCAAGGCAAAGTAACGACAGCATTTCGCCGTGCAATGTTCGCACAGGACTTCGCCCGGTTTCAGATCTTCGCGATACGGTTTGGTTCGTTTGGCGAGGGACATCGTTTTCCCTGTTCCTTTCCCCCAATGGGGAGCTGAAAAAATAGCGAATTTGCGCTGCTCGCGTGAGCATAAATCTAGCAAAACCGGCAGATTACGACCAGTCTCCAAGGCTTCCCAGCGGCAGGCCGAAGATTTTGTGGCATATTAGTAGTCTGCCGGGCGGAAGCCCCCGGCGGCGGTTCCCCATTCGCTCCCTTCGCCCCAGCTAACTTCGATGCGCATCGTCATTACCGCGGTTGGTCCGGATAACGTCGGTTTGGCCGATCCGATCATTCACTACGTCACCAGCCTGGGCGCAAACATCGCCGAGATCCAGATGTACGACCATGACGAAGAAGCGGTCTTCGCCATGCTGCTACGGATCAACTTGGGAAACGCTCGGCTCGAACAATTGCGGACCGGCATCAAGGAAATTGGGCAAAGGACAAACCTCTCCATTCGGGTCTGGGCTCCGGAAGTTCGCCAAAGTCGCCCGCGGCTGGCGATTTGCACAACCTACCGCCCTGAACCGGCATTGGCCTTACTGCGAGCGATGCGGGACGGGCAAATCAAAGCGGAACCGGCCGTGATGATCGGAAATCGGGACGCCTGCCGCGGCCTGGCCGAGCAGTTCGGCGTCGAGTGGCGAAACATCGGCGACCATGAAGGGCGAGCGGACGACGACAAGATGATCGACGTCCTCGACGAGTTTGACGTCGATTACGTCGTCCTGGCCCGGTACATGCGGGTTTTGCCGGCCAGCAGTTGTTGGAAGTACGCTGGGGGACGAATCATCAACCTCCACCATGGACTTCTGCCAAGCTTCCCCGGAATTCGCCCTTACCACGACGCGTTCGCAGCCCGGATGCTCACTTACGGCGCCACGTGTCATTTCATCGTGCCGGAGTTGGACGCGGGGAATCAGATCATCAACCAGTCGACCTTCACGACCCCTCCGGGCATGAAACTTGACGATATCATGCGAATCGGTCAGGAAGACAACGAACCCCGCTGTCTGGTTGAAGGGGTACGCCGCGTCGTCGACGGCGAAGTGCAACTCCACTTCCATCGGGTGATCGCGGTCGGGTCGTAACGCTTATAGCGATCTTCTCCCCCACCTTCCTGGAAATCCTCTCCCCATCCTATCCGCATCGGATTGCCGCATTCGCTCCGCGACCTATCGTTTCGTTACGCTCGAATAGAAATCGAGCCGACGGCGACCGCGAATCGCGTACGAATCCATATGGGGCTGGCTTGGATTTTCCATGCAACATCGCATCCTAGTTGTCGACGACTCTCCCTTTACTCAGCATGAGTTGCGGGAGCTGCTGGAAACGACTTATGAAGTCGCGTTGGCGGGAAGCGTACGCGAATGCGAGGAAATCGTCGATCAGTTCCGTCCGCACCTGATCTTGCTCGACTTGCAGTTGCCGGACGGCGACGGCGCCCATCTTTGCGAAGACCTCCGTCGCAAAAAAAGCTGTGAACTCTCGCAAATCCTGATCTTCAGCAGCACCGATAGTCCGGCGAAACGACTGGCCGTCTTCAACAGCGGCGCCGTCGACTTCATTTCCAAAAACATCAATCGCCACGAGCTGCTCGCCAAGATTCGCGTTCATCTGCGGTTGCAAGATGCGATCTATCGCGCGGAAGAGGCGGAAGACAAGCTTCAGCAATATACGCAAGAGCTGGAACGGATCGTCGATTCACGCGCCCAAGCGATCGAAGCGACGCAGGACATCGCGGTGTTCGCGCTGGCGAAGCTCGCCGACTCGCGCGATACCGAAACCGGCGAACACCTGGTTCGCATGCGTGCCTACTCGCAGATTCTGGCCGTACAATTGCAGCTGGACAGCGAGTACTGCGATGAAATTGACGACGCATTCCTGTCCGATCTCTATCGCTCAAGCCCGCTACACGACATCGGCAAGGTCGGCATCAGCGACGCCATCCTGCTGAAGCCCGGCAAGTTGACGCCGGAAGAATACGAAATTATGAAAGGGCACGCCGAGATCGGCGCTCGCACCTTGGAGGAAGTCGCCAGCAGCAGTCCCAAGGGGGACTTCTTCCGCATGGCGACGCTGATCGCTCGTCATCATCACGAACGCTGGGACGGCTCCGGCTATCCCTCTGGTCTCAAACAGCGCGACATTCCGCTCTGCGCTCGCATCGTCGCGGTCGCCGACGTTTTCGACGCGTTAACCTCGAAGCGCGTTTACAAAGACGCCTATTCCGCCGACGAAGCGCATGACATGATCGTGACCGAATGCGGCAAGCATTTCGATCCCGTCGTCGTTCAAGCGTTCGCCAAGTGCTACAACAAATTCAAAGAGATCGCGGAAAGCGACGACGCTGCGAATTCGAATCGCCAACTGGCGACGCCACGCTATCGGCGGTCGCTGGAATACGCCGCATCTCCCATGTCGACCAATCCCCAGGTGCTGGTGATTGAAGACGATCTGAGCATGGGACGGCTTATCGAGTTGTGGCTAACTGAGGCCGGGTACGAAGTGACGACCTGCTCGGACGCGGCGTCGGCGCTCAGATTCATCCAGACCTCGAAACCGCAATACGTCATTACTGACTGGATGTTGCCGACGATCGACGGCGAAACGGTCTGCCGCTGGACCCGCGACGCGTTGCTGACGCATTACATCTACACGATCGTCATCACGTCCGATACTCGACCAGAGACCAAGCTGCGAGCCTTTCACGCCGGCGCTGACGACTTCATGCAGAAGCCGCTCGATCGCTGCGAATTGTTGGCCCGACTGCACGCCGCGTCGCGGGTGGTGGCGCTCGAGAATCGTCCGGCTGGCCTGACTCGCAACGATCCCTTGACCGGTTTGGCGACTCGTCGTCAGCTGGACGAGCAACTGGAGCGAGAATGGTTCCGAGCGATTCGCTATCACCTTCCGCTCTCGTGCGTCGCCCTCGATATCGACGGGTTCGAGGAGATTAACAATACGCACGGCTTTGACGCGGGCGACCAGGTGATTCAGCACGCCGCCCAGATTGTGCAAGGACATACTCGCTTGACCGACTACGTCTGCCGCTTGGCGGGAGATCGCTTCCTGGTCGCGATGGTAGAATCGAACGAATCCCAGGCGTCCAAGTTCGCCGAGCGACTCTGCAAAGTGATCGCGGGAAACGCCGTCGTTATCAACGGCCAAAAGCTGACGATGACCGCAAGTTTCGGCGTCGCCCAGACGCATATGGATACGACCAACTTGGACAAGCTAATCCAACTCGCCGAAGAAGCGTTGGTCGTCGCCAAACAATTAGGGCGCAACCGCGTCGTTTGCCGATCCACGACTGCCCAGTCGGCCGAATTGCCGAATACGGCGCAAAATTGGAGCACTCCCCTATCGCAAGCCACGGCTCGCGACGTGATGACTTCGCCGATCGTCGCACTGCAGGACAACGACACCGCTCGCAGCGCACTCCGCTTTTTGCTTCGCTACCGGATCAACTCGGCGCCGGTAGTCAATCGCCACGGCCTGCTTTGCGGCGTCCTCTCTGAAAAGGACCTGATGAGCCACATGAACGACGTCTCGCGTTGGGATCAACCGATTTGTTCGTCGATGAGTTCCGACGTCGTTTACTTCCAAGAGGACGACTCGGCCGAGGCGATCTACAACTTCCTGATGCGAGCCTCGATTCGTCGCGTGGTTGTCGTCAGCGACGGACGCCCAACCGGCGTGGTCAGCCGCGGCTCGCTACTCCGTTGGTTCAACCGACAGCAGGATTCGTTGAGCGCCGAAGCGGCTTGCGAGCTTCTGGAAGATCGCGCTGACGCCGAACTAGCCGAAAGCGTCAGCAATTTGCTGAAAGAGTTGGAGACGTCGATCTCGCTCGAGTTAGCTCACGGGGCTTCGAACGCCCGTTAGAAACGTCTGCGCCAAGTCGGTGATTAACGTTTTCCAGGCATCGCTCTCTGCGACCAGTCGCTGATTGACCTCGAGTTCAACTCCGACGTATTGATCGTCCGGATACCTCTTCCGCAGGTAGGTCGTTAGTCCGTCCGCTTTTCCCAGGTACGGATAGTTAAGACGAACGCGCAGATCAGGCCGCAGCGCGATCAGCCGTGCACGCCATGCCGCGCAAAACGACTTTTCGCCGGGGCGAGAAGGATCGTACAACAGTCCAATTTCGGCCGTGCGGACTTCGCCGTTCAGCTCCGGCGTGAAGGTGTGCAAGCCAAGATGAATCACCCGTTTCCCAACGGCACGATATTCGTCGATCGCCTCCTGCACGTGCGTTCGATGCGGCAGGTAATAACGGTCCAGGATCTCCCGCTTCTTACCGGACGGCAAATCTCGCGTGTATTGCGAAAAGAGCCTTGCGTGTCCCAGCGAGCGATTCAGCTCGACCAATAGCCGCGTCACCGTTGAAGTGATGAGCGGAGCGCCGGTCGAGCGCTGAAACGCTTGCCCCATTTCCAGCGTGCCAGGATCCCAGCCGCGATGCGACGCCAAGACTTGCTCGGCGTCGCGAAAACAATCACGGTATTCGGACGGCACTTCGTTGCCGCCATGCTCACAAGAAAGTACGATCGCATCCATACGCAACGCTCTTTCGGATTAAGCGCCCCCGACAACCGTATATTCGGCATGCGAATCGGCCGGGCGATCAACGGTCGCACGGAGCGTTTCAGCCGGGAACTTCTTCGGATCAATACGCAGATAGATCGGATGCTTGCCCGGCTCCAGTTCCACCGCTTCCGGGGTTCCTTCCGGTAGCAGGTCATCCCCAACCCAGACGCGGACCCCGGTCGTTTCGTTCAGTCCAACTTGCACTTTGCCGCCGACGACCACTTCGACTTCGGCTTGCAGGTAAAAGACCGGACGCTCTTCCGACTCGAGTTCCGCTAGCGGCAACGCCCCGGCGGTCATCCCGTAGACCGGGAACCAAGCGTCTTCCGGCGCCTGAATGATTTCTTCTTCCAGCTGGCCAATGGTCGGAACCGCTTCGACGAGGTCGGTCGGAGTTTCGCGCAACACACTCCACCGCTGGATGGTCGGCTGGGTGCGAATCGCGTATTCGCCCGGCTTGCCCAGTTCGGCGATGAAGCGGGAGAGGTCGAGAAATTCGTCATGGGTCAGGAACTTCGCCAAGCCCTTCGGCATCAGCGATCCCCCTTCTTTCTCGTCTTCGATGTCGTCGACCGGAATCACGGCCATCTGGCCGCTCGCCTGTTTCATGATGATGCGGTCGTCATCTTCTTCCGAAACGATGCCGGTAAAGACTTTGCCGTCGATCGTCAAAATGGTGCGAGTCGTATAGGCCTCTTTGACCGCTTGCTCGGGATACAGGATCGAGGTGACGACGTAGTCAGCCGGGCTACTACCGCCAACGGCGCTCAAATCGGGACCGATCTGCCCGCCAGCGCCGCTCAGCGCGTGACACTTGAAGCAGTTCAAGTCGGCGCGGCGGAAGAGGATCTCACCACGATGGGCATCCCCTTTTTCGAGAACTTCGGCCGCCAGCGATTTGATTTCGTCGGCGGAAAGCGCCGGGGCGTCATCGTCGATGCCGGCCGCTTTCGAGAGAACGCCGACCAGTTCCGAATCGCTCCGACCAACAGCGAACATCTGACGCAGACACATCTTGGCGACGTCTGGCGTCAACTTCGTATCGGCCAGCACGGCGCCAAGTTTGGCCGGGCCCGATTGTTGAGCGAGAAACGCGTCGATCATCACCGCCGGATCAGTTGAAGTATCAGCGCCGGCGAGAATCTGTCCGGCGATCTTCGCCGCTTGATCGACATCCACATCCACCAGCGCCGAAGCCCCCAAGTAGCGAACCGCCAACGGCTGATTCGGCTCGGTCAGGTTTTCCAGGGTTTTGGTCGCTTTCGATCCGCCGATCTTCGCCAAACTGGCGACGGCCGCCTGCTTCAACTTGGCGCCGGTCTTCCTTTCGGTCGCCAATTTGGAGAGCGAATCGAGCGAACCCTCGACCTTCCACAAACCGGCTAATTCGACGGCCAAGGTTTGGATTTGTCGATTGTCGCTATTTAGCAGTTCGCTGATCGCCGACAGATCACCGGCCGGAACGGCATTTCGACTGACGGCCGCTTCGTGCAGGGCTTTCAGCGCTTCGGGACGAACCGAAGCGGGAAAACCGTCCGGCTTGGTCGCCATTTGAAAGACGAACGCCAGGTTTTCGTCGTTGGCCCGTTTGCAAATCATGTCGACCACCTGCGGCAGACGCTGCTCGGTGATGCGACCGCTATCGATCATCTTTACCATTGCGTCGACGCTTCCCTGCGCGGCGACGGAGGAAACGAAGAGCAAACAAGCGACGCTGGCCGTCGCCAACATGCGGGCGTAACGGAAACTCATCTCTGAACCTTTGCGGAATTTCGTTGCGTCATTGAAAAGAGTCACCCGAACGCTTGTCCGGGTGACTCTGCATGGTTTCACAATTGCAGTTCACCAATGGAGTGGCGAACTAGTTCTTGGCGCCAACGCGTCCTTCCAGCGTCTTGATCGTTTCGCCCAACGTGTATTCCAGGTAGTAGTCCTGGTCGTAGGCGAGCGATTCCAACGCGATGTCGAGCGCTTCCTGCGAGCGGAAGAAGCTGAGGGCTCGGACCGCTTCCAAGCGAACGCGCGGGTTCTCGTCGTTCACTTGCGATTGCAGCATCGCGAGCGGCTCTTCCACTTGGTCGCGCCAGTAGCAAAGCACGCGAGTCGCAGCGGCGCGGGCACGCGGATCAGCGGCACGGAGCATCTTCTGCAACAGGTCCTGGTCGACAATATCCAGGCTCTGCTTCACCCAGAGCGCTTCCAGCAAGTTGTGTTCGTACAACTTGTCGTTGGCGTCCAGACCGGCGATCCACTTGGCCAGTTCGGCATTGACCTGCTGCGGATCACGCTCACGCAGTTCGCGACGAACGCGATAGCGAGTCCGATACTCATAGGTCTTCAGCTGTTCCAGCAACGCCGGAATCGGCTCGCCGGCGATCTTGGCCGGTTTGACCAGATCATTGCCGGTGTAGGTAATGCGCCAGATGCGACCGTGCGTGTTGTCACGCTTTGGGTCACGAACCGAGTGCTGCATGTGACCGACCAGCGGGTTGTACCAGTCGACGATGTACAGCGCGCCGTCCGGACCAAATTGCAAATCGACTGGGCGGAAGTTGAGGTCCGACGACTGCAGCAGCGGTTCAACCGGATCGGCCGCGAAGCCTGAGCCGTCTTCCTTCATCTTGTACTGCAACACGCCCTGGAAGCCGATGCAGTTGTTCAGCAGGTAGTTGCCTTGGGCCGACTCGGGGAAATTGCGGCTCGAAACGAACTCGCAGCCCGAAGTGGGACGCCACTGCTTCTTCAAAAACTGCTTCATCCCCGGGTGCTTGTTGGGATAGTCGACGTCGCCGCTGAACGCGGTACCAAAGTAGTTGGCGCCGCCCGAAGCGTCGGCGACGAAGTTCTGTCCCCAATCGTCGAAGGTGTGACCCCACGGGTTGGCGAACGAGTAGGAGACGAAGATGTCGAACTTGTCGGTCAGCGGCTCAAAACGGAAGACCGCCGCGTTCTTCACGCGTTCGGGACCATACGGAGTTTCGACCTGGGTGTGGTGGAACGTTCCTTCCTGGAAGTACAACGCGCCGCCCGGGCCCCAAGTAAAGGCGCTGATCGAGTGGTGCGAGTCGGCCGAGTCGAAGCCGTGCAACAAGTAGGTCTTTTCGTCCGCCTTGTCGTCGCCGTCGACGTCCTTCAGGAAGATCAGGTTCGGCTGAGCTGCGACATAGCAGCCGCCGTCACCCAGTTCGATACCGGTCGGCAGGTGCAAGCCGTCGGCAAAGACCGTCTTCTTGTCCGCTTTGCCATCGCCGTCGGTGTCCTCGAAGATCAAGATCTTGTCGGAAACCGGGGTTCCCGGCAGATACATCGGATAGGTTTCCATGGTGGCGACCCAGAGGCGTCCCTTCGCGTCGAAGGCGAACTGAACCGGGTTACGCAGTTCCGGGAAGTCCTGTTCCGAAGCGAACAGGTTGATCTTGTAACCTTCGGGCAGCTTGAACGACTTCAGCGCTTCTTCTGGAGTATCGAACGAGATCGGGCGATCGACGTTCGATTCGATCTTGGTGAATTCGCCCGTTTCAGAATCATCAATTTTGGCCGCAACTTCTTTGCCCGCGGCGACCGACCAGATCCGCTGATCACGCATCGCGGTCATCTTGCGGAGCTTTTCAAATTCGGCCGGGAAGTTGACGACGCCGAACGGATTCTTGCGACCGCCGTAGATGTAGAAGCCGTTGACCGCACGATAGTCGTAGAAGAACTGCAAGTCCTTTTCGTAGACTTCGGCGTAGAGCTTCTCGAGGTCGCACTTGTACTCCGGCTTGGCGCCGAACAGACCGGCGTCCAGAACTTCGGCGAAGGCTTTGTAACCGTCGTCGTTCAGGTGAATCGTGTTGATCGTAAGATCCGATTCGCCCGCCATCTTTTCTTTCATCGGAGCGTAAACGTCGACGAACAGAACGTTGTTCGCTTCAGCGATCTTCTTCATCGCGGCGGCGTACAGCTCGATGTTCTTGTTGTTCGCTTTGCCGTTGGGGAGCGTGCGGCTATGCAGATCTTCGTTGGGGATCGGCGAAACGATAACCAGTTGCGGCGCCGATTCGCCGTTGTATTTGGTGGTCGAAGTCGTTTTGACGAACTTGTCGAATTCCTCTTCAAACTTCTTCAGGCCGCCGGGACCGGCGAACGATTCGTTGAAGCCGAAGAAGGCCAGAATCACATCCGGCTTGTGGTCTTCGAGGTTATTGCCATGATCTTGGAAGTCTTGGCTACGAGGACGCAATTCGATTTCGTCGGCCGACCAGCCAAGGTTGCGAACTTCCAGTTCTAGTTCCGGGAAACGCGCTTGCAGCAACGTCTCAAACCGGGGGTAATACTGCATCCGCTCGGCCAGGGTGTTGCCGATGTAGACGATCTTGTCCCCTTTTTTCAGTTCGAGCTTCCCTTCCGCTCGAACGACGCCGGCCAGCGCGATGGCGGCGGCAAATAGGGTAAGGGCAAATAGGGTAAGGGCAAAGAGTTTCGACGCGATCTTCATGAAGTACACTGCTCCGGCAATTTAGAAAAATGGACGTGTCGCGCGTCGGCGAATACGTCAGGAGTGGGGTGGGAAGCGGCGAGATCGATGCGAATTACGATCCCGCTCCATCAGGGTGGGGGGCCACAAGCCTTCTATAATACTCGAAGGAGAAGGCGCGAGGAAAGCATTGGATGACGATTTCAATACGTTGAATTGAGAACATTTCCGCAACAATGTCGGATTGCGCCGCAAATGTGTCCCAAAACAACAAACGGGAGGTCCTGTCGAACAGCGCCGCAGTCGCAGGGAAAACGCATTGCGACTCTTCTTACTGGTTCGCTGAAAAGAGGGAACTTCATTCCCGATCGTTCAGATATTTGCAACGCGTGCGGATCCACGCCACTTCGCATGCGAAGAAATCACGCGAAATCGTTATTTCAGCTCACACTGTCCCACCAAGTGTGGCTGGACCCATGGCAGCTGATCGGCATGGAGCTGGAGAATTCGCATCACTTCGCAGATTGCGCCGGGATGCTTATTAAGGTGGGTATGGGTCGCGGAGACCATCACCTCGGAATCGACGCCTGGTAGGCGTGCGCTCTTTACCGGAACGACGCCGTCGGATGCGCCATCATGAATCGACCACCAACCGCGCCCGATGATCGAATGCTCGCTCACTTCCGGCGCAACATCAAGCTGATAGATTCCCTTCAGAATCATGCTGTTGGGCTCTAACAAGTCGATACTGGTTGGCGGACGCCGTCGTAACTCTTCTCGAAACGCCGCAGGATTCGCGTTGACAACTTCTTTATGAACTTTCGAGCGATGCTCGATTCCCTCGATCGCCAGCGAAGTCGCTTGTCCGAGGCAACGTCGCGCCCAGGAGGAACCTTCGTGCGGAGTTGCGATATAAACGACCCGTTTCACGTAAGGAGTCGCCGGAAAGTAGAAGCTTTGCTGCAAGCGAATTCGAATGTCCTTCGGCGCAACGACTTCTTCGATCGGTACGAACGCCGCGTGCTGCCAGAGCGTATTGCCGCTCGGCGCAGCCAACAGCTTCGCGATCAATCCTCCCATGCTATGCCCGACGACGACCATATTGTCGAGCGCCGGATCGGTTCCCTTGGGATCGCTACAGTGGACGGCGCAGTCGAGCTGACGGCGCAGCACCGCGGCCGATTCCAGGAACGGTTCGTCGGTCGGATATTGAAACGCCCAGATTTCGTACCGTTTATGGAGTTCCGGATAGGCGTAAAGTTCGTTTGCCATCGCCGCCCAGGTATAGGGCGCCGAGAGTAGCCCATGCACAAAGACGATCGGAATACGCCCCGGTTGATGCGGCTCCAGCATGAACAACCCGGCCGGGGCTGGTTCGCCGAGACCGTGATGCGACGAACGTTGTAGTTCCGGTTGCGGATGGCTGAGCATATAAGCGAACAGCGCCGTCCAATCGGCCGCCAGCGCCGTTTGGCACTCGCGGAACTCGACGTCGTCGAATTCATCGGGATTAAACAGCTGTAACGTACCGACCAGTCGCTCGACATGCGTCTCGGAGTCGGGACAGGGGATCATCGTCTCTTCCGAACGAAACTCATCGTCCAGCGGACGGAGGACGGCGGTCGCGTTGAACGGGGTTTTCGCCGGCAAAAACTGATCGTCCGGTCGATGATTGCGGACGATCACCAGCGGCACGCCGAGTCCCGGACGTTTGTAATGATGCAGCAGGTACTTCGATTGGTACTCGCCGACGACATTCCACTCGTTGAATTCGTCCGCTCGCCACGCGAAGCCGGCGTATTCAATTTCGAGAACGCGAAACCCGTAGTCCTCTGGAATCCGTATCCGAATGTTCTTCTCAAACCGACCGGTCGACGCCGCAATATGAATGAGTCGCGCCAGGCTCGAATGATAAATAATCCAAGCGCGTCCCGTCTGCTTCGAGATATCGCCTTCGACCGGCGCCGTCTGCATGTAGTCCCAAGCGCCCAAAATGGCGTCGAGGTAGAGACTCATCGCATGTTCGTCCACCTTCTTATCGGCGTCCATCGCCATGGCGTAATAGCTTTCGGCCAATAACAAGCGATCGTCGCGCGGAGGCGGCTTGATTTCGATTTCGGCGATCGGTCCTGACCGCGTCGGCCCCTCAGGAATGGGCTGCGGCATCGGCATGATCGGTTCGCCCCATGACTGATCGCCCGGCAACGGCGTCGGCGGCTCCGGTTCGATAGCCGGCAAACGTTGCGGGCCGACGTTCAATTCTCGGTTACGCCAGAACCCTTCGGCCGGCAAACGCGGCGGAAGATCGGCAGGCTCAGCGGAAGGAATCGGCACGGCATTACCCGGCTCGATCAGTTCCAGCGTCGCAGCGCACGGAACAACGCCAAAGCAAGACGAACGGGGTGCGGCAGAGGGATCCGGAGGCGCCATGACCGGCGGATTCCAGCGTCCCCGAGCGTGGGTGACGCAGCCGACTTGCAGCGCGCAGAAGATGGCTGCAATCCAGGCGACGCCCGATACGGCGTTGATCCTCATGATCTGCAGCATGCTTCCTACTCCGGAAAGAAAAACCGAGCAAGGCTACCTCACCGTTAAGGGGCACGCAAATTTACTTTCCTACGAAATCGGCGATCTCCTCGCAAAAGGAACCGGTATTTCCTCCTGGGACGATTTTGCGGCGAGGGTCTCCCCTGTTGCTTCTCGGGTCGCCGCACGACAGACTCGACAGCAGTGGAATTGTTTTCGAAAGAAGGGACGCCCGTGACGATGCGGTGGGGAATCTTGGGATGCGGCGACGTCGTGCGGAAGCGGGTTGCAGCCGCGATTCAAACGGTCGAAGGATGTGAACTGCTCGCCGTCTGTCGCCGCGATCACGACGCGCTCCAGCAATTCTGCGCCGACTTCTCCGTTTCGCGCGGTTATCCGTCAGCCGATCAGCTATTGGCCGACGAGGAGATCGACGCCGTCTATATCGCAACGCCGGTCGCAATGCATCTGCCGCAGGCATTGGCGTCGCTCGCCGCGGGCAAGCATGTGCTGGTCGAAAAGCCGATGGCGCTTCATCCGCACGAATGTCGCCTGATGATTGACGCCGCGAAAGAGATGAACCGGACGCTCGGCGTCGCCTACTATCGCCCCTTCTACCCGGTGCTGGATCGACTGAGCGAATTGATGCAGACCGGTCAGTTGGGAGAAGTGTTAGCGGTGCAGATCGCTTGTTCGGCGCCGATCGTCGCGAACGAAGATGGTTCGCCCCCCTGGCGAGTCGAGATGAAACATGGAGGGGGCGGACCTCTCATGGATGTCGGTAGTCACCGCATCGACGTGCTGTTGCGACTGTTCGGCGAAGTGGTCGACATTCGCGGAATCTGTTCGCGAACGGCGCCGGAAGAAGTGGAAAACGTTGCGAACTTCGTCCTGCAATTCGCGGACGGCGTCCAGGCGAGCGTCACCTGTCTATTTAACGCGGTGCAAGATCCTGATTCATTTGTCGTGATCGGCACGAAGGGGATCGCCGATCTCAGCCCGCTTAACTCAGGACGACTGATTCTGCGTAACGAGATGGGGGACCAGGTGGAGCAACACGCGCCCAATCCCAATTTCAATGTGCCGCTGATCGCCGACTTTGTCGCGGCGATTGAAGAAGACCGCCAGCCGCAAGTGAGCGGCGAAGATGGCCTGCTCGTCAATGAAGTGATCGAACAGATCTATCGCGATTCGCGGCAAGCGACTTAGCGAGCCGCTTCAAAACGGAACCGAATAATCGTCCCTTCGCCGGGTGCGCTGGTAACTTGAATCCGGCCTCCCAGCAGTTTCGCTCGCTGGCGCATGCTGCCCAGGCCAAACCCGTCGCGACCGGTCGCCTCGGGATCAAAACCGCGTCCCCAATCGCGTATTTCCGCGTCGATCAATCCGTCCGTATGTCGCAAGCGAACGCGAATCCTTTCTGACTGACTATGCTTGCTGGCGTTGTTGATCGCTTCTTGCAGGATGCGAAACAGCGTCGTCTCTTCGATGGGAGTAAGCCGGGGAAACTTCGCGTCGAGATGAAGCGCAACCGGAATGTCGTTATAGGCTTGCGAAGTCGCGAGAAAGTCGTCGATCGCCGCCGGTACGCCTGCTTCTTCCAAACCGGAAGGCTGTAAGCCTCCCATCAAGCGTCTCGCTTCGCTGATCGACTCACGTAGTAGCCGTTTGGCTTCGCGCGTCTCGTCATTCGCAACGTCCGACGCTTCCAAGTGCATTAACGCGCCGGTCGCGAGTTGTACGAAGCCGTCATGAATTTCGCAGGCGGTCAAACGTTGGGCGGTTTCCAATTGCCGAACCAATTCCCGCAGCGCGGTCGCTTCTTCCGCCGGATCGGAGGCCGCTTGGGCGGAAACCTGCGATAGGCGATGGACGATCACCCGCGGTCGCGCATGTCGATCGGCAACGGCGCTTCCCCGATCGCGTAGCAAACGCCACCCTCCGTCGCGGCGACGGACGCGGAATTGAACGTCGAAAGACTTCCGATCTCGCAACGTTTCCTCAACCGTGCGAACGACTCGCACCGCATCTTCTGGATGAACCAACTCCATCAGCGAGAGATCGTGGAGGAGAAACTCGTCCGGTTCGGCCGGCAAGAGCAAACGGATATCGCCAAATACGCCGATCGAAGTCCAACGCGTATCGACCTCGGATACGTAAATCGCCTCGTCGGTTCCAGCGGCGACTGCGTCGAATATTGCGGCGATACCTCCGCCGGCGTCGATATTCGTGCGATCCAGGTGAGAGATCAGTTCGTTGATTCTAGCGGCTTGGCTATATTGGTTGGCAGCGTCCGTCGTCACGGAGAAAACTCCTCTCGAATATGGACTGGAAACGTCCCCCTACACCCGACATCGACATAAGGAAACGCCGATGGCGACCGATCTCTCGCAGCTTATGGATCACCTCAACAGCGACGAAATTTCCGTTCGCCTGGCTGCTTGTGAAAAACTGGCTCAAATCGGCCCCGATGCCCGCAGCGCCGCGGTTCCGTTGTGTCGATTGACGGCCGATCCCGATGAGTCGGTACGTGAAGCGGCAGTCAGCGCACTAGAAACGTTGGAAACTCCGGCGATCGAGGATGCCTCAGCTCTCGCCCAGTTAATGAGTTCATCCGCAGCGGACGTCCGGTTTTGGGCGGCCACGCTTTTGGGCCGTCTTGGTCCGTCCGCTGAGCGACAAGCACCTGCCTTGCTGGCCGCAATTACGGGCGATCAAGCGATCCCAGTCCAACAAAAGGCGGTCTGGGCGATTGATCAGATTGGCGTGCGAACCGCTTCCGCGAAAGCGGCTCTCGAACAAGCGGCGCAGTCGACTGACCCGCGACTCGCTCGTTTGGCGACAAAGGCTCTCGCAAACTTTTAAGCGCCCCCATCTCTGGGTATGACTGCATCATACCCCAGCCCCAATATAGGAATAGAGATATTCCGTACAAATAGGGGGCCAGAGATATTTCGTGAAAAACCGGGCCCAAAAGACGATCTCGGCACAAATCAGGCCGATTCCGCATCTCCGCCTTTTGAGCGAGGAGCGGTCACGCGTTCAAATTCGGCGTAGTAATCGGGGTGATTCGTGCCAAACCACTGGTCCCAAAAATTGAAGTAGAGACCGTAGTTCGAGCTGACGCAGCGATGATGCATGTTGTGATGCACCCCGGTGTTATGCCAACGGCGCCAGGGACTACGCAGAAACCAGTGGGGAAATAACTCAAATCCCAAGTGCCCAAATACATTCATCCCGGTCATATACAGCATCCAGAATATGACCGTCAGCGGATGCATCGGCAGAAGAATGGCAGCCAGCGGCAAAATGATCGCTTGGACAAACGCCTCGACGGGATGAAATGCAAACGCAGCCCACGGAGTCGGATTATGACTCTGGTGGTGAATCCGATGAACCTTGGCGTAGAGCAACTTCGTGTGCAGCAGCCGATGCGTCCAATAGAACCACGCGTCGTGGATCACGATCATCGCGACGACCGAGAACCAGAAGTAGTAGTCGACCAGGGGATTGCCCCCGTAGTAGAACTGCAAGACTCCCGAAGCCTTTCCCAAGTAGACGATGACTCCGACGCCGGCGAAGATCGTCAGCGACGAGATGCTATAGAAGATCTCACGCCGCATTTCGGGGGCTGCGGCCAGTTTCTTTTGGATGGGGGTAATCCAGCCCGTTCGCCAAAGAATGACGTAGAAGAGGAGAAACGCTCCTCCCGCCGCGACGACGTACCGAATCAGGTTCGTCATATAAACCAAGGCGAATACGGTTCGAGCGCGGGAGACGACTTGCATATCCCAGCCGAGCGCCCAGTCAAGCGTCGTAATCGTCGCCGCCAACAAAAACAGACCGCCCAACCATGGGGCGACCGTCTTCAAAAACGGGAGAAAAATCGGCTTCGCGCGAACGGCTCGGTCGGCTTGCGGCGACTCCCATCGATCGGCAGTGCTGGCCGATTGCTCACTGGCGACGCTCATCGGATCCCTCGTCGGTTGGCAACGCGCAGAGAAAACTGAATTCTCGCGCAATCCCTTCAGCCTGGTCAACTCTATTTGAGCTAACTCTCTGCGGGAGGCTCCGGTTTCAGTACGATTCCGATCGGCGCATAAAAAAAGCGGCCCGAGTCGAAACTCGGACCGCTCGCTTACCACCAGGCCAGGGACCTCGATCCTGCCAACAGGCGTCGAGGAAGCTGGACGTTCTTGGCCTAGTTACTAGGCGCCGCAGCCGCAGTCGCTCTTGCAGCAGCAAGGAGCGGGGCAGCAAACCGTAACCGGAACCGTCTTGCAGACCACTTTCGGGACGCAACGGGTAACGGTGTAGGCTTCCTTACGCGGCACGCACTTGCAGACCTGAATGGTCTTCGTGTAGTGAACCGGCTTGCAGACGGTGTAGGGAACTTGCTTGGTGCAGGTTTCCGGAACCATCTTGCAGACGGTGTAAGGAACTTCCTTCGTCTTCACTTCACGTTCCATGTGGCAGACCTTGTAGGTGCACACTTTGGTGTGAGTTTCCGGGACCATGTGGCAGACCTTGTAGGTGCAGGTCTTGGTACGTTGTTCCGGAACCATCTTGCAGACCTTGTAGGTGCAGGTCTTGACGTGGTTTTCTTTCACCATGTGGCAGACCTTGTAGGTGCAAGTCTTGGTGACCGTTTCCGGAACCATCTTGCAAACCTTGTAGGTGCAGGTCTTGACGTGGTTTTCTTTGACCATGTGGCACACTTTGTAGGTGCAGGTCTTGGTGCGAGTTTCCGGAACCATCTTGCAGACGGTGTACGGGCACTCTTTCTTGATCACTTCGCGTTCGTACTTAACGCAGTTGATCGTCTTTTCCTTCACTTCCGGAATCCAAACCTTCTTGCAGCACTTGCGCGGCGGGCACTGGACTTCGACGACTTTCGTCTCGCCCGGGCAGTAAACGCACTTGCAGCAGCAAGGATCCCAAGTCCAGCAACCCGGTTCCTGGACGCACTTCTTCACGACCGGACCAGGAATTTCGGTAACTTCGGTTTCGTAGTGACCGCAGTTGATCTGGATGGTCTTGGTGTAGTGGACCGGCTTGCAGACGGTGTGGCAAACTTCACGAACTTTCGTTTCGTAAACCGGCTTGCAGACCGTGTAGCTGATCTCTTTCGTCTTGGTTTCCCAGACCGGCTTGCACGTGGTGTAGCAAATGTCCTTGGTCTTGGTTTCCCAAACCGGCTTGCACACCGTGTAGCAAATGTCCTTGGTCTTGGTTTCCCAAACCGGCTTGCACGTGGTGTAGCAGATGTCCTTGGTTTTGGTTTCCCAAACCGGCTTGCACACCGTGTAGCAAATGTCCTTGGTCTTGGTTTCCCAGACCGGCTTGCAGACCGTGTAGTTGATCTCTTTGGTCTTCGTTTCCCAAACCGGCTTGCAGACCGTATAGGTGCAAGTGCGGACCTTGGTTTCGTAGACCGGCTTGCAAACCGTGTAGGTGCAATCCTTGTACAGCGTTTCCTTTTCGTAACGCACGCAATCAATCGTCTTCTCTTCCATCACCTTGTCGTACACAGTCTTGTAGCAGGTGATTTCTTGTTTTTCGTACTGGACCTCTTTGCAGGTCTTGTTGACCGTATAGCACTGTTGCTTGCAGCACTCGTAGCTGACCGGCTCGCAGCAGCAGCAGTTACGGAAGCTGAACAGGCCGCAATAGCCCGCTTCAGCCGT
Organism: Blastopirellula sediminis; assembly: GCF_020966755.1. NCBI lineage: Bacteria > Pseudomonadati > Planctomycetota > Planctomycetia > Pirellulales > Pirellulaceae > Blastopirellula > Blastopirellula sediminis. The sequence continues at coordinate 128,501 of NZ_JAJKFT010000001.1, read as the reverse complement.
AGTTACCGAGCCTACGGTCAGCAAGACCGCGAGCACCGGCGCCCAAAGAAACGCTCTCATTTCCAATTCTCCTTAGCTGACAGAATCGCTGTGTTGTGACAAAGGGCCTGGCCTGGTTTGGCGAAGCGCTCGCCGTGTCCTTTAGCCCTCAAATCCGAAAAATCCGTGCAGAATCCTCCGACCGCTCCAGATCTGATTTGGGCGTCGACTGGGGCTGATGCTGTCGCGTACAGTCTTCCCAGTCATCCCAAGCATTACCTGGATGTCCTAACTTATCGTCAATCTGGGTCAACAGCTTGAGATAGTTCGACTAGATAAAATGTCGTCATAGAGCGAATGGGGAATGATGGAGAAATTGAATCGACGGCACACTGCTAGCATCCGTTGCAACCGAAACATCTCGTACATCCGGCCCAAGATACTACCCTTCTTAGGGAATTCGCGAGTAACGCCGCTTGAAACGCACCTGATTTGCTTGACGCGACATCGCTGTAACGTAAGTAGAAGAAGCGGATCGCAATTTCGCGTCGCCACTTGAGAAACCGTACTTACTTTTGCCGGGCGGCAAGTAATTCGCAGGAGACAATTCCCCATGTCCAACAAGAAACATTCTGGTTTCACGTTGATTGAAGTTCTGATCGTCGTCGTGATCCTGGCCGTGCTGGCCGCGACAGTGATTCCCCAATTCACCGACTCGACCGATGACGCCAAGTCAAGCAGCGTGAAATTCAACCTCCACACGCTTCGTTCGCAAATTCAGCTCTATCGCGCTCAGCACGAAGGTCGCCTCCCCAGCGCCACGCTGAATGAATTGCTGATCAAGACGAACGTCGACAGTTCCTCCACCGGCTCGCCGGAGCTTGGTCCCTACCTGTCGAAATTGCCGGTCAACTCGTACACCAATTCGGCGACCGTGAAGACGATCACCGCCGTTCCGACTTCGTCGGACGTCACCGATACCCACGGCTGGCTCTACAATACGACCAACGGAAACATTTACATCAACCACGAAGATATGCTGGCTGAGTAAACGCTTGCCCGGCGCAAAAACTCGTACAGGTTTCGTATCGAAGCCCCTTTGCCGATCTCGGCGAAGGGGCTTTTTAATTGCGTCCTCCCAAAAATCGCCAATGGAAGACTCGCGGCCGTAATACCTGGAAATCTCCCCTGCGACGTCTTGGGTTGCCTTAGAAGAACCCGAAGCGATAGAGTAAAGGCAGGCAGTGACAGAAATTACTCGTCCCCGCGGATCCGATGAGCAAGTCGAAAGACAAGAACAAACCGACCTCCGACGCCGTTCCCAAGGCGGTCGTCAGTCGACTTAGCTTATATCTGCGAGAATTGCAGCGACTTCAGCGTGACGGAGTCGTTACGACTAGCAGTACGCAACTCGGCCAACTCCTTGGATTTACAGACGCCCAGGTTCGCAAGGATCTGGCCCATTTCGGGCACTTCGGCTATCCCGGCGTCGGCTATCGCTGCAGCGAGTTGGTCTCCGCCATCAAACTGATCATTGGAACGGACCGTACCTGGCCCGTCGTCTTGGCCGGCGTTGGTAACTTGGGACGAGCCCTACTCGGTCACCGCGGATTCAGCCACCAAGGCTTTGACATTGTCGCCGCAGTCGATTCCGACCCGACGAAATTCGGGAAGACGCTCGATGGAATCGAGATCCGTCCGATATCGCAGCTTCCCGAAATCGTCGTGCAGCATGACGTCCGTTTGGCGATAATTGCGGCGCCTGCGTCGGCTGCTCAAGAAGTGGCGGAGCGGATAGTCGCAGCCGGAATTTACGGCATTTTGAATTTCGCCCCGATCACGCTCCATTTACCGCCGGAAGTCGCGGTTTCCAGCGTTGATCTCGCGATTGAAATGGAACAATTGTCGTTTGCGATGACGAACCTGCGTCCGCAAAGCGAGCTCCTATCAGGGGAAGAGCCGTCTGGCGACTAAGGGCCTCTTGTCGACCAGTGGACCTGTTGGTTAAGATAGCCCCTTCACATTTTTACCCCCTAGTGTAATGGTAACACTACAGTTTTTGGCACTGTCATTCAAGGTTCGAATCCTTGGGGGGTAGCTTCTTCAGACGCCGACTTCGGCGTCTTTTTTTTGCCGCTATGCTAGAATCGGCGTAACGCCGACGACCCGCACGGAATCGAAGGCATCGTCCGCCCGGTCTTTGATGGCGACGCCCCTACTTTCGGGGGGCGACACGACCATCGAGCAATTTTGGGGGTCTCGATGACCGAGAAAATTTGGCACCTGAAGAACTGCCGTATCTTCGAGCAGTTGTCCGCCGCAGAAATCGAACGACTCGACGCTTGCTCACGTGTTCGCCGTTTCGCGAAGCGATCTCCGATTTACCTCCCCGCCGAACGTGCGGATACGGTACTTCTGCTCGCCTCCGGACGCGTGAAAATCTGCCACCTGACTCCTGAGGGAAAACAGTCGATCCTGGCCTTCATTGAGCCGGGCGAGCTATTCGGTGAATTGTCGATTCTCGACGGCGAAGCGCGTGACGAATACGCCGAAGCGGTCGAAGCGTCGATGATCGTTTCGATCCCGAAGGAAGCGATGCACGAGTTGATGGAATCGCGTCCCGGTCTATCGATCGGCGTGACTAAGCTGATCGGCCTGCGCCGCCGTCGCATCGAGCGTCGAGTGAAGAACCTTCTCTTCCTGTCGAACCGCGACCGCTTGGCCCATTTGCTGCTGGAATTAGCTGAAAGCTACGGCAAACGAACCGACGACGGCGTCGAGCTTGAAATTCGCTTGTCGCACCAAGATTTGGCGAACATCGTCGGCAGCACCCGCGAGACGGTGACCGTCGTGCTGGGCGAACTGCAGAATGACGGCCTGGTGAAAGTCGGTCGCCGCCGCATTGTCCTCCGTTCGCTGCAACGTCTGGCCCAAAGCGTTCAGGCTCCGGAACCGCAAATTCCAGAAATCCACGAAGCGCCGGCCCAGGAACCGAGCTTTCGGTTTGGCTTCGGCACGTGACGTTTTTCCGCGAAATCACCCCAGTTCGTAGAACTCCACACCAATCTCTCGTCGAACATTGCGTACGATTAGGTAGTTTTCCGTTTCCAGCTGCCTGCGGCCCCAACTTCCAACTGCATGAACGAGCACGACCCAGAATCTTGGCGACCCTGCCGAGCCGGCGAATTTGCCGAGGTCGCCCGGAACCTCGTTACGCTCCGTCGTCGCCGCTTGGCGATCCAGACGGTTGGGAGTTTGTGCTCCGTCTTCTTGGTAATTGGCATCGTCCTCTGGTTGGGACCTGCGCGTCCCATTCCGATTTACGCCGGCATCAGCTGCAGCCAGTGCCGGAACCAAATGCCGGCCTACCGTTCGCAAACGCTCAGCGTCAGCCAGATGCAGCAAATGGACGCCCATTTCCAGCACTGCCCCGGCTGCAAAAGGCATTACGATGCGATGAGCGAGTGCGAAGAGAAGAAGGACTGCGATAAAGAGAAATGCGACGAAGTCGGCGACTGCAAAGCGGTGGAGAACTGCAAGGTCTCCCGCTGCATGCTCTGGAAATGCCAGGCACAGACCTGTAAGTCTTCCTGTAAAGAAGCGCCCGCCTGCGAACAGACGCCAGAGTGCGACGCCAAGCCTCACTAGCTGTCCGGCGGCGATTCGCCCCCTATTCTGCAAGAAAACGATCGGGCGAAACGCGGGGGGGACGGCGTTAATCGCCCGACCGTCTTACGGTGCACTACTTCTTATTTTTCCGCGCCGCAAAGTCTGCGTCGGCGAAATGTCTTACGAACGCCGGGGAAAACAACGCCAGATGGTTTGAGCATTCTTGCTCCTTCGCACTGTATTCGAGCACGATCTGCCGTTAAAATTTAAAAAATATCACCTTGCTTCCCCCCTACTCTTGCCCCCCAAATAGTTGATGTCGACGCTGATTGTCGCTGCGCTCTCTTTCTTTGGCTTCATCCTCGCCTACCACACCTATGGACGTTGGCTTGGTCGAAAGATTTTTCGACTCGATCACGAGGCGGTCACCCCCAGTCACCAATTGCGCGATGACGTCGACTACGTGCCGACCAATCGCGAAGTCGTCTTCGGACACCACTTCACCAGCATCGCCGGAACGGGACCGATCGTCGGCCCCGCGATCGCCGTCTTTTGGGGTTGGCTCCCTGCCCTGCTCTGGGTCGTTTTCGGCTCGATCTTCGTCGGCGCCGTACATGACTTCGGGGCGCTTGTCGTTTCGCTACGCAATCGCGGGCAAACGATCGGCGAAGTCGCTGGCCGTCTGATCAATCCACGGGCAAAGTTCCTGTTCCTGATGGTCCTGGCTTTGGCTCTGACCGTGGTGTTGGCGATCTTCGGTCTGGTGATCGCCCTCATCTTCGCCAAATATCCGCAGTCGGTTCTCTCGGTCTGGGTCGAAGTTCCAGTCGCGATTGCGATCGGCTACTACGTTTGCCGCAAGGGAGGAAACCTCCTCTGGCCGTCGCTCGCCGCCCTGGTGGTGATGTACGGCGCGATCGTCATCGGCGTTTATTGGCTGCCGATCGACCTGACTCAGTTGCTGGGCGTGAACTTGTTGACCCCGGCCGAGATGCCGGCCGATGCGACCTGGTGGCAGTACTACGGCAACGCGGTCGTGATCTGGACGGTGATCCTGTTGATCTACTGCTTTATCGCGTCGGTAATGCCGGTCTGGACGCTGCTGCAACCACGCGACTACATCAACAGCCATGAGCTGGTTTTGGCACTCTTCCTGTTGGGGCTTGGCCTGGTTGTCGCTTCGCTTACCGGCGCCGCCAACTTGTTCGCCAGCGCCCCGCCGGTCGCCGAAAATATCCCGCTCGACGCTCCCCCGATTTTCCCGTTTCTGTTCATCACCATTGCGTGCGGCGCCTGTAGCGGCTTCCACTGCTTGGTAAGCAGCGGCACGTCGAGCAAACAGGTCGCCAACGAGAAGGACGCTCAGTACGTCGGCTACGGCGCCATGCTGCTCGAAGGAGCGCTGGCGGTCGTGGTAATTCTCGCCTGCTGTGCCGGCGTCGGCATGGGGCGTTACGAACGAACGCCGGATGGCACTTACCAAGCGGTGATGACGGCCGAAGGACAACCGATGGTCGGCCGCGCCTCATGGGAAGCTCGCTATGACGCTAGCGCCGGCTGGGCGAAGTTTAACAACCTGGGCAACATGGTCGGCGCGTTCGTCGACGGCGGCGCCAACTTCCTGACCGCGATCGGCATTCCGCTTCGCTTGGGTCTCGGGATCATGGCGGTGCTGGTCGCCAGCTTCGCGGCGACGACGCTCGACACGGCGACGCGACTCCAGCGATACGTCCTGCAAGAGCTATTCGCCTCCTCGCCGGTAACCAAGCCTCTCTCCGACAAATACATTGCGACCGGCATCGCAGTTGGTCTCGGCGGCCTGGTGGCGATCTTCGCCGGCAATTCGCCTGGCGCCGGTGGAATGCTGCTGTGGCCGCTGTTTGGCGCCGTCAATCAATTGCTAGCCGGGATGGCGTTGATGGTCACCATCTTCTATCTCTGGCGCCGCAAGATTCCGGTCTGGTTCGCATTGCCGCCGATGATCCTGATGCTTTTCCTGCCGGCGATCGCGACGCTGTGGAACATGTTCAATGGCGACACCGCCTGGTTTATCGAGAAGTACCCGCAACTGGCCTGGCTCGGAGAGTTCTTCCGCGGCGACACCGGCTTCTTCTGGAACGGCAAGTATCTCCTCTTCGGGTTTAGCGTCGGTACGCTGATCCTACAGGCCTGGATGATGGTTGAGGCGGTCCTGATGTGGCCGAAAGCCAAGGGCGTGCTCGAAGAAGCGCTGCCGCCGCTGACGGGAGCCGCTGAAGCAGGCGTAGCCCCCGAGTACGCGACGGCCGGCGGTCAAAACTAAGATGGCCGATCCGGGGAAGTCGGCGGCATGTCCTAACTGCCGACTTCCAATGGCGTTGCCAGAAGATTCGCAGACCGGCGAGATTGCCTGCCCGGTCTGCACGCTGGCGCTCTATTACGTTTGCCTGGAGGCAGACGGAGAAATGGCGCCGATGCTGATTCGGCAAGGTTCGATGCCGGTCTCCGATTGGCGCGAGCTCTGCCAATGCTTGCAGCGCCGCGATTCGCTGTCGACCGTCGACGCGGTACTCTTGCTCGAGGAGTACCGCGATACGCAATAGCGTTACTGGCGAAAGCTAGACGCGCTGCCCGGTCACCAGTTCGCGGAATCGCTCGAACAGGTACTCGCTATCATGCGGACCGGCCGAAGCTTCTGGATGGTACTGCACACTGAATGCAGGCAGCGTCTTGTGCTGCACGCCGGCGATGGTGTTGTCGTTCAGATTGCGATGGGTGATTTCCAGGCAATCGGGAAGCGACTCTTCTTCGACGGCGAAGCCATGGTTTTGCGACGTGATTTCGACCTTGTTGGTCGTGACGTCCAAAACGGGCTGATTGGCGCCGCGATGACCGAACTTCAACTTGAAGGTCTTCGCGCCGCAGGCCAGCGACAGCAGCTGATGCCCCAAGCAAATGCCAAAGATCGGCTTCTTGCCCAAGAGGCCTCGAATCGTTTCGATCGGGCCGACCAGCGGTTCCGGATCGCCAGGGCCATTCGACAGGAAGACGGCGTCTGGGTTTTGCGCTAGCACTTCTTCCGCAGTCGAAGAGCCAGGCATCACGGTTACTTTGCAGCCCATGTCCTGCAGATGCCGCGGGATATTCCATTTCATGCCGAAATCGAGAGCGACGACGTGCAGGTCAAGTTCGCTGCGCGATTTCTCGGCTCGATTTCTGTCCCCCATCTTCACCCACGGGCTCAGCTTTTCGCTCCAGTCAGATCCTTCCGCCGGCATGACCTCTTTCACAAGGTCACGGCCGACCAGACCGGCGCTGTTGCGAGCTTTTTCGACCAGCGAAGCGTCATCCAGGTCGATCGTCGAGAGAACGCCTTTCATGGCGCCACTGTTACGCAAGCGTCGAACGAGAGCTCGCGTATCGATCCCGGTGAGTCCAACGACGTTGTTTTCTTTCAGGAATTCGTCGAGCGACTTGTTCGCGCGGAAGTTGCTGACGCGTCGACTACATTCACGCACGATAAATCCGGACATGTGCGTCTTGGAGCTCTCCATGTCCTCGGTATTCACCCCGTAATTACCGATCTGCGTGTAGGTCATGGTCAAAATTTGGCCACGATAGCTAGGATCGGTCAGGATTTCCTGATAACCGGTCATCGACGTGTTGAAGCAAACTTCCCCGTCGACTTCTCCCTCAGCACCCAAAGAAAGACCAGTAAAAACGGTTCCGTCTTCCAGCGCCAGTTTCGCGATCGGTTGCGTCATTGCGTTATCGTCAGATTCTGTTTCAGGTGAATCGAATGCGAACTCTTTCTCAAACGGCAAGGTCGTTCTCTTCCTAACGACCGTCTGAGCCAAGCGTCGCTTAAAGTATTGCGGGTGCGAAGCCCGATATCCATCAGTACGGCTGTGGGTCTCCGGGCTTCGGTCCGGACAGCCAATTTGGGAGGACTCTTGTTTCGGCGAGCGAGAGTCCTCCTTTTTTCATGCGCCGGGGGCGCAAATTTGGGTCATTATAGGAATCTCCGCTAGCTCCGACTAGGACCAAGTCTTGTGCAGCTCGGCAATCTGGCCGATTCCCGCCCAAACAAAGAAAAAAGCCCCGAATCTTACGATTCGAGGCTCGAAATTTACGGGAATTGCGGTCTACTGCCCTCTTAGGACTGGGCACTGACCAGCTCTTTTTCTTCCTGCTTCAGGCAGCGACCGATCTGACGGACCGCCTGACGCAAGCGTTCTTCGTTTTCGACCATCGCCATGCGGACGTAACCTTCGCCGCACGGGCCAAAGCCGCTACCGGGGCTGACGGCGACGTCACCCTTTTCCAGCAGCATCATGGCGAAATCCATGGTATTCATCCGCTGCATCCAGACGTCCGGAATCTTCGCCCAGACGAACATTCCAGCTTTTGGCGGCGTCACGCCCCAGCCGAGTCGCGTCAGGCCGTCGACCAGCACGTCGCGGCGGCTCTCGTAAATGCGGCTCTGTTCTTCGACCGCGGCGTCCCCTTCGCGGAGAGCAACGATCGCGGCGATCTGGATCGCCTGGAACATGCCGTAATCGTAGTAACCCTTGATCGTGGCGAGACCTTTGATCATTTCGGCGTTGCCGGCACAGAAGCCGACGCGCCAGCCCGCCATGTTGTATCCCTTGCTCATCGTCGTGAATTCGACGCCGACCGACGACGCACCAGGCGCCGACAGGAAGCTGGGAGGCTTATAACCGTCAAAGGCGATATCGGCGTAGGCGAAGTCGCTAATCACCATGAATCCGTACCGCTTCGCCAGCTTCACCACTTCAACGAAGAACTCGGGCTCGACCGTCACGGTCGACGGGTTGTGGGGATAGCAGATGATCAGCAGCTTCGGTTTCGGATAAAGGTGTTCGCATGTGTAAGCGATATTTTGGAGAAACTTCTCGCTATCGCCCACTTCGAGCGCGATGACGTTCCCGGAAGCCAAGGCGACGGCATAGGTGTGCACCGGGAAATAGGGCGCCGGCACAATCGCGGTGTCGCCAGGGCCCATCATCGCCAGGCACATGTGCGAGAAACCTTCCTTCGAGCCAAGGCAGGCGATAATTTCCGACTCAGGGTCCAGGCGTACGCCGTATTTTTTCAGGTACTTGCCGGCGACTTCACGGCGCAAGTTGCGAATGCCGTTCGACTTGCTGTAGCCATGGTTCCGCTCGTCCCGGACCGCTTCGCACATCTTTTCCATGACGAATTCTTGCGGCGGATCGGACGGGTTCCCCATCCCCAGGTCGATGACGTCATGTCCGGCGACCCGCTTTTCGTACAACAAGGCGTTGATGCGGCCGAACATGTAAGGGGGCAGGCGGTAAACGCGCTGCGCATATTCGACTTTAAAGGGGGTCTCGCCACCGATGGGGTGGCCGGATTCGGAGCTCATGGACCTAAACCTGATAAACGCCGCATAGCGGCAAATGCGTAAATGGAAATCGGCCGCGGAAACGTTAATTCTAAGAATCGGCAACCTAGTAGGAAAGGACGACTTGAGCGGAGGATACCCTGCGTAAACCTCAGGTTCGGCCTCGACCTACAAAAAGAAGCCCCGACGCTGGTCGGGGCTTCCAAGATTTGCAGAACTTCTGGAGAAGTTTCGGCATTAACGAGTCGGTTGCTGTCGGGCGGCAGCTTCCAACTTTTTACCCATCTGGGTGGTGTTGGCCAGGAAGTTGTCGATCTGGGCTTCTTCCCGCAGTTCGTCGAACGCCTTGGCCATTTCCAGGCGAATCTTCTTCTCGTGGATGTCCTTCACCAGTTCGTCGCGGACGACGTTGATGTCGGTGATGGTCGGCTTGGTCCGGCCCAAGGCCTTCAAGATCAGCGACTGACGGCCGATGTTGACGATGCTCGATAGCTCGCCCGGCTGCAGACGGAAGGCTTCTTCTTCCAGCTTCGGCTGACCGCCGTTGCGGCGAATCGGCGGAACCTGGCCATCGTTGTTCTTCGAGACCGGCTCGATCGAGTACTGACGGGCCAGTTCGCCGAAGAACTGTTCGCTCGGGTTTTTGCGGGCCATATCCCACACTTCCTGAGCGCGACGCTGGTTGTCGAGCACGATCGCCAAAACCTGGACGCGTTCGCCATAGTTGGCTTCAAAGCCCTTTTGGACGTCCTCTTCGGTGACTTGGATCTTCTCGGCGACCAGCTTTTTCAGGGCGACGGTCGGCCAGACGGCGTCACGAACGTAGACCTCGACGGAGATGTTCTGCTCCTTGGTCACTTCCTCAAGCCAGGCTTCAAAGTCGGGCGAACCATCCTTCTTCAGGAAGCCGTACGAGTCAGCGGCACGGCTGATTTCGTCATTCAGGTCCTGCTCGGTAACGTCCAGGTTACGCGACTTCAGGGCCTGCTGCAGGACGCGGCGATTGATTTCGCCATCCAGCACTTCGACGCCGTGACGCGTGATGCATTCTTCTTCCAGATCCTTCTGCATGATCGGCAGACCGTTGAGGGTCGCAATCACATCCGGATTCGGCTGGCCGGTCGGATCTTCCATGAAGTTTTGGATCTTGGCGACCTTTTGCAACTCTTCGTAAACGTCGCCGGCCGACGAACGGAGCTTGTGCTCACGAATCGCTTCGACCATGCGTTGGGCGATTTCCGGCTGCTTGGCGGCGTCGACTTCGGTCGGCGGCAAGTGCGATTCGCACTTGAAGATCAGGTACTGACCCGCGGTAAAGAGAACCTGCGAGACTTCCCCTTCTTTCAAGGCGAAGACCAGGTCTTCGACTTCCGGGGTGCCCATGTGCTTGCTGATCGGCGGAATCAAACCGCGAGCGGCGGCGCTGTTCGGATCTTCCGAGAAATCCTTCGCCATGTCGGCGAAACCTTCCGGATTGGCGGCCGCTTTGGCACGTAGTTCTTCGGCCAAGGCGCGATCGCTGACCGAGATCATGCGGCACTTCACCTTCGGGCCGAATTGCGATTCCCAGGCTTCGTTCAGCTCATCCTGGGTCACTTCCAAACGATTGGCGGCCAAGCGACGCAGGGCCATCGTCGGCCAGACGATGTCATTGCGGTACTGAGCCGGCGTGACGTTCCGTTCGTCCTTTAGCAGGCTGAACCACTTGTCGACCGACAGGCCGAACTTTTTGGCGGTGTTTTCGATTTCGGCGTCGATTTCAGTCGACGTAATCGTGATGTTGCGCTTTTGGCATTCATCCGCGATCAGGCGTTTGTTGATGACGCTTTCCAGAACGGTTTCGCCAAAGCGACGAGCCGCTTCGCGTCCCAGTTCATCGCGGGTAATCGGTTCGCGATTGACGACGGCGACAGTTTTGATCGCCGGAGCGGCGGCCGGTGCGGCCTGGCCAGCTTGCGGCTGCTGGGCGACGGCATTGTTTTCGCCTCCCAGATTGCGAACGGCGATCACGCCGACAGCGACCAGAACGAAGCCGCCCGCAATAATGGCCCAGGTTGCTCGATGGGCGTTTCGAAACGTAGTCACACTCGCCTCCTTGCTTCTGTGAAAATCGATCGATTTTTTCTAAAGTTTGCGTCCATGCGGGTCGATCCCTAACAAGTTAGGGCGCGGGAATATAGATCTCATTGCGAATCAGGTCAAGATTGATTCGCGTAGCGCAACAAAAAGGACGGCGCGATCACTCACGCCGTCCCAATTATTTTCTTACTGCTGCTAGCACAGCTGCTATTTGCGAATCGCGGCGCCGATCTCAGCCGGTCGATCGGTGATGATGCCGTCGACGCCGAGGTCAACCAACTCTTTCGCCTGCTTCGGATCGTTGACCGTGTAGACAAACAGCTTCTTGCCGTGCTTGTGAACCATCGCGGCGGCCGCCTTATCAACGAACTTGTAGTTCCACGCGATCACGTCGACCTTGTCGACGATCGGGGCGATCCGCTCGGCCGTTAGTTTGTCGCTACCGAGGGCGGCGATCGCCAGCGTCGGTTCCAGTTCGCGGCAACGAGCGACGAAGTCCCAATTGAACGACTGGACAACCAGCTTTTCGGTCCAGTCTCGTTCTTTGAGCAGTTTGACCAGCGAGTCGGCGTCACCTTGCTTATGTTCGATCAGGGTGACGCTGCCGTTTTGGATCGTCTCAATCGCTTGATCGAGGGTCGGAACCTTCACGCCGGCGAACTTGGCGTCAAACCAGCTTCCCGCGTCCAACGCTGCGACATCCGACCAATTCTTGGCGGCGATCTCCGTCTTCTTCTCATTCCATAACTTGTTGGCGTCGGTCGTCCGGTCGTACGTTTTGTCGTGGATGCAAAACGCAACCTTGTCTGAGCTCAGGTAATAGTCGAGCTCGACCAGATCCGCCTTTTGATCAATCGCCAATTGGAACGAAGGCAACGTATTCTCGGGAGCGAACGCACAAGCGCCACGATGCCCGATCACGAGCGGTTCTTTCGTTTCGAGGATCCGATTCACTCTGGCGTCTCCCGCCGAAACCTGGGAATGAAAACCAAAACCGGCGGCAAACGCCACTGCGGCGAGAATCAAGGAAAACAAAGGACGCTGGAAACGAAGCATCGGGTCGATCTCATCTTGAGGTCACGTAAACGAAAAAAGGTCGCCAGCACCCGAGTGAGCGCCGCGACCTTGGCGAACCGCCATATTTTACGTGGGAAGTTAGCCTTCCATCACTTCGTTTTCGCGGGTCTTGGCCAATTCCGTCACTTTTTCTTCAAACTTTTTTGTGAGTTCCTGAATTTCGTTCTTGATATCGTCCCGGATGTCTTCGCCGATCTCCTTGTTCTTCTCGGCGGTCTCGGCCGACTTGTTGCAGTCGCGGCGGACGTTGCGGATCGAAACCTTCGCTTCTTCCGAGAGCTCTTTAATACGAGCGACCAGCTTCTTGCGAACTTCGGTCGACAACGCAGGGACGTTCAAGCGAATCACGCGACCGTCGCTTTGCGGCGCCATCCCCAAGTCGCTGGCGACAATCGCCTTCTCGATGTCTTTGATCGCCCCGGTGTCGTAAGGACGGATCAGCAACTGAGTCGGTTCCGGAACGCTGACCGAAGCGATCTGCTTGATCGGTTGCAGCGAACCGTAAACTTCGACCCGCAGCGAATCGACCAGGCCCGGGTTGGCGCGGCCGGTGCGAATGCCGGAGAGATTGTTCTTCAGATGCTCGATCGCTTTCTCCATGCGATCTTCCGCTTCCGTCGTAATGTTGTCAGCGCTCATGGCTCGGTCCCACGATTGAATTTGAGGTGTCCAGCAGACTAGAACGACGCCCTGCGTCGTGAATAATCTTCATAAGGCTACCTTACTTTAGCCCGGAAGAAAATATGCGGCTCCGTTAGAGTTGTCCTAACAGGAAATTCGCCGCTATTGACGGGAGCAGGGCAAATTGGATAAGCCCAATAAGTTCGCTGCTGACTCCCGTGCGTTAAATCAAGCGAACGCTAGTTCACCGGTTGCAGTTCCGGCGAGATCAACGTGCCGACATGTTCCCCCATGACAGCTCGCTGAATGTTCCCGTCGATACGATAGTTGAACACCAAGATCGGCATTCCATGTTCGCGGCAATGGGTAATCGCGGTCGAGTCCATTACCCGTAGGTTTTGCGCCTGAACCGTGGCGAAGTCCAAGTTGCGATAGAAGATTGCGTGCGGGTTCTTTTCGGGGTCGTCGCTATAAACCCCGTCGACTCGCGTCGCTTTCATCAGAATATCGGCTTCCAATTCGAGCGCTCGCTGAGCGGCCGCGGTATCAGTCGTGACGAACGGGCTACCGGTTCCGGCAGCCAGAATCACGATGCGGCCCTTTTCGAGGTGACGCTTCGCGCGGCGGCGAATGTAGGGTTCCGCGACGCCGTCCATCCGAATCGCGGTCGTCAGACGCGTTTCGCAACCGAGCGATTCCAGCGCGTCCTGCAGTGCCAGACCGTTGATGACAGTGGCCAACATCCCCATATAGTGGGCGGTCGCCTCCTGGATCATGGCGCTTTCGTTCTTGAATTGTCCGCCGCGGAGAATGTTTCCGCCGCCGATCACCACCGCGATTTGGCAGCCGAGCTGCGACGCCTGGTGGATTTGCCGCGAGATATGGACCACTTCATCCATGGCAATCCCGCGTTCGCCGTGGTGGGAAAAGCTTTCTCCGGATAGTTTGAGAACGATACGGGAAAACTGCGGCGAAAGAGCATCCGGTTGGGTCATGCGGCGAACCTTGGCAAAATAAAGGGGAGAAGCCGAATTCGTCGGTGGAATTCTACCGGAAACGTAGTGCGCCGCACAGTCGATGCGCCCGGATTGATGGATGGAAGTCGGACAAGAACGAAAAAAGCCCTGCTACGTCGAGCAGGGCTTTTCAATTTTCTTTATCGCGGACTACGCCGAAAGGACTAGCCTTCGGCCGAAGCGTCTTCGCCCAGGCTCCAGTGGATGAAGCGTTTGATGGTCATTCCCTTGCTCTTGGCATAGCCGCCGACCGATTGCTTATCATCCTTCACAAACGGCTGTTCGAGCAGAACCGATTCGGCGTAGAAGTTACGGAGACGACCTTCGACCATCTTTTCGATGATCTTTTCGGGCTTGCCTTCGTTACGAGCCGCTTCGGTCAGAATCGAACGTTCGTTTTCGACCACTTTCGGATCGAGTTCTTCAACCGTCAGAGCCGAGGGACGCATCGCAGCGATGTGCATCGAAATGTCTTTGGCGGTTTCGTTGTCCCCACCTTCGACTTCGATCAGCACGCCAGCGACAGTGGTGCTGTTGTGGCTGTAACCGCCGGCAGCGCCGTCGATGCGGATCATGCGACCGACATTGAAGACTTCGCGAACGCGGTTGAACAGGTCGTCACGAACTTCGCCCAGGGTCTGGCCCGGCTTGATCGTCGACGGTTGAGCCAACAGATCTTCGGCGGTCGCAGCGCCCGGCCCTTCGGCCAGCACTTTCGCCATGTCGTCAGCCAGGGCGATGAAGTCGTCGAGCTGGACCACCGAGGCGCTTTCGCACTTCAGTTCGACCATCGCACCGACGCCCTTGGCGACGTCCGCATAAACGCCAAAGCGGCCGAATTCGGTCACGCGATCTTGGCGTTTGCTGGCGATCGCGGCGCCGTTTTCACGCAGCCAGCGGATCGCGCCGTCTTCGTCGCCGCCTGCTTCGGTCAGCGCCTTTTTGCATTCCATCATGGGAAGTCCGGTCTTTTCGCGGAGTGATTTCACCGCAGCCGCCGAAATTCCTGCCATATCAGATTCTCCGAGATTTAGTCGTCGTCAGAATTGAATTTCACGTAATAGGGAAGGAGTAAGCTTACTCGCTTCCCTTGAATCTTTGATCAGCGCGAGGATCGACTCCGCAATTACGAAGCGGGAACCGCGTCTTTGCCCTTCATCGCGACGTTGTGCTTGCCGTCGATCACCGCGTCCGCCAGGTGTTTGGCGAACAGTTCGATCGAGCGGATACCGTCGTCGTTGCCCGGCACCGGCAGATCGATTTCGTCCGGATCGCAGTCGGTATCGGTCAGGGCCACAGTCGTGATGCCCAGCGATTGGGCTTCGCGGATCGCGTTGCGTTCTTTCTTCGGATCGACGATCACCAGCGTTTCCGGCAGGCGATTCATCGTGCGCAAACCGTTGAGGTTGCGGTACATTTTGCGGTGTTCGCGGGCGAGCGACGACTGCATCTTCTTCGAGTACTTGTGCAGTTCGTCCCCTTCCAGGATCGATTCGAGCTCTTCCAAGCGGGTCAGACGGCTACGAATGGTGCGGAAGTTGGTCAGCGTACCGCCGAGCCAACGTTCGTTGATGAACGGCATGCCGCAGCGTTCGGCTTCACGTTCGATCGCGGCGCCGGCTTGACGCTTGGTGCCGACGAACAGGACCAGCGAGCCGCCTTCAGAGACCTGGGTCAGGTACTTCTTGGCACGCAGCAGGCCGCGGATCGTTTCGCGGACGTCGATGATGTGGATCTGGTTCTTTTTGGCGTAGATGTACGGCGCCATCTTCGGGTTCCACCGGCTGGTGCGGTGACCATAGTGGATGCCCGATTCGACCAGTTCTTTAATTACGGAGTTCGCACTTCCGTCAGAAGACATAGAGGCTTTCCTTAAAAATGGGACCGCCAGGAAACGATGCGAATCAACTGAGCGATGCCGGCGCCTACTAATGCCGGAGAAGCGATGACCCGCGAAGGTTCAGCCTCTGCGAAGCGATACTCTTATCTCTCAGGCCGCAGATCTGTCCGATAAGTCGACAGTTCCTGACCGATCCGCCTCACTTCGCCAGCAGCGGATCGACAGCTTGAAAGACGTTTCCCACATGTTCCGGCTTCGGGCCGTCGGCCCTCTTCCCGGTGATTATGCTCCCCTGCGGCTTGCAGGGGACGAAAACAAGCGGCTGATCCTACCAAAGAGGGCGAAAATCGTCAACCGGCGCCCCTGACATGCAGTGGACGAGCAGGACCAGAGCCCTATAATGACGCGATGGCTATGTTATGGCCGAGGGGGCCAACTATTACTTTTAATTATAGAAAGTCGATTTCGTGGCCGAGAAAGTCGTCATCATTGGAAGTGGGCCTGCCGGGTGGACAGCGGCGATTTACGCCGCCCGAGCGGAAATTCAACCTCTCGTCTTTGAAGGGGCGCCGCTCCAGGAACATTTTGACGTTGGTCGCGGGCCGCTCGGTCAGCTGGCGATGACGACCGAAGTCGAGAATTTCCCGGGCTTTCCGTCCGGCGACCTGAGCGCATACCTCGATAACGCCATCGAACCGGAACTCCGCCAGTACATGGCCCCCCACATGAAACATGGCGTCAGCGGTCCGGAGCTGATGGAGCTGATGCGCCAGCAGGCGAAGAACTTTGGCACCCGGATCATCGGCGACGACATCGTCGAAGTCGACTTTGACGTTCGCCCGTTCCGCCTGACGACGCGCGAAGGGGACACGATCGAGGCACACTCGGTGATCGTCGCGACCGGCGCCCGGGCGAATTACCTCGGCCTGCCGTCGGAAGCGAAGTTCAAAAACCGCGGCGTCAGCGCTTGTGCGGTCTGCGATGGCGCGTTGCCGCGATTCCGCGGTCAGCCCTGCATCGTCGTTGGCGGCGGCGACTCGGCGGTGGAAGAAGCTGATTACATGGCCAAATTCGCGTCGAAGGTCTATCTGGTCCACCGCCGCGATGAGCTGCGAGCCTCGAAGATCATGGCCGAACGAGCGGAGAAAAACCCGAAAATCGAGATCGTCTGGAACTCGGTCGTCGAGGAAGTCCTGGGCGATGACGAGAACGGCGTGACCGGCGCTCGCCTGAAGAACGTGGTCGAAGATTCGTCGAAGGTCTACGACGCGACCGGCTTCTTCCTCGGTATCGGCCACACGCCGAACACCGACTTCCTGGAAGGGAAGCTGGAAATGAACGACAAGAATTACCTCAAATGGACGGTTCCGTTCCGGACCAACACCAGCGTCGAAGGGGTCTTCGCTGCAGGGGACGTCGCCGACGACAACTATCGCCAAGCGGTCACCGCCGCGGGTAGCGGTTGTATGGCGGCTCTCGACGCCGAGCGCTATCTGGCCGCGCAAGGTCACCACTAAACCGTAAACTCTCGCAGAAAAATGTAGCGCCTTCGCTGGAAGGCGCTACAAGCGGGATTCAATGCGGTTTACACTAGACCCTCCTCACGATCTTCTCCGTCACCACGAGTTCCGCCCCAAACCCATGTCCGAATCGAACGCTCCCGCTCCGTCGTCGCCCCAGGGTAAACACGCTCAGACAGACCGAGAAATCTTGCAGGAAGCTCACGAAAAGGGGACGATGGCGACGCTGTTCGCGTTCGTTCGCCTTTCGGGTCCAGGCTGGCTGCAAAGCGCGATCACGCTCGGCGGCGGATCGCTCGCTGGCGCTCTCTATCTCGGCTCGCTCGGCGGCGTCAACATGCTCTGGTTGCAGTTGATGGCGATCATCATGGGGGTCGTGATGCTCTCGGCGATCAGCTACGTCACCCTCTCGACCGGCAAAAAGCCGTTCGGCGAAATCAATGATCACATCAACCCAGCGCTCGGTTGGGGCTGGGTAATCGCGACCTGCCTGGCGAACATGATTTTCATCATGCCGCAGTTCTCGCTCTGCTATGACGCGCTCGATAAGAACCTGCTCCCGGATCTAATTGACGGCAGCGTTACCTCGAAATGGGTCGTGTCGATCATATTGTTGCTGGCCGGCGGCTTCGTCGTGCTGCTCAATACGCGCGGCGGAACCGGCGCGAAGATCTTTGACGTCCTGCTGAAGCTGTTGGTTGGGATGGTTGTGATCTGCTTCTTCGGGGTCGTTGCGTTGATGGCGTACCAAGGGGTGCTCAACTGGGGCGAGATCTTCGCGGGGTTCATTCCGGACCTCAGCCAACTTAGCTCACCGACTGGCAACCTAGCGTTGCTTGTTGACCAGGCGAGCGACGCCCATCGCGAGTTCTTCCGCAACCGCATCGTGAAAGACCAAAGCGCGGTGATGATCGGCGCCGCGGCGACGGCGGTCGGCATCAACATGACCTTCTTGCTTCCCTACTCGATGTTGGCTCGCGGTTGGGATCGCCCGTTCCGCGGATTGGCCCGCTTCGACTTGTCGACCGGCATGGCGATTCCCTACATCATCGTGACCAGCTGCGTGGTGATCGCGTCGGGCGCTCGCTTCAACGGCAGCAACTACAACGATCCGAAGGTCGATCCTTACTGGCTGAGCAGCGATCCGGCGGAAGTCGCCAAGTCGCCGATCATCAGCGGCGCCACGGCAGTGATCACTCCTTTGCTGAAGGAAACCTACGCCGACAAATATGCCGAAATCGCCGCGAACGACGCCGATCAGACTCCGCTCGAGATAGCGGACGAACAAAAGAAGCTGACCGCTTCGCTGGCGCCGGAGTATCTGACGACCCTGAATGAGTCGGAGCGACTGATCGTCGCGTCGCTGGTGCAGCGTAACGCCGATCAGCTGTCCGAGGCGCTCGCGCCGCTGCTGGGCAAGCAGACCGCTCGCCTGATCTTCGGCCTCGGCGTCTTCGGCATGGGTTTCTCGACGATCATCATTCTGATGCTGATCAACGGCTATGCGTTTACCGAAATGCTGGGCGCCAAAGCAGGCGGGGCTCCGCACGTCATCGGCTGCGTCGTCGCCGGTTTGGCTGGGGCTTCGTGGGTGATCGCGTGGACCGGCGAAGCGAAGATCTGGCTGGCGATCGTCGCGTCGAGCTTCGCGATCCTGCTGCTGCCGATCGCCTACACGACCTTCTTCCTGATGATGAACAGCAAGCGGATTCTGGGGAACCAGAAGCCGACCGGGATCTCCATGGTCATTTGGAACGTACTGATGTTCGTGTCGGTCGTCGGCGCTTTCTGCGCTGCCGGACAATCGCTGTGGGGCAAATGGACCGACAAGAATCCGGCCAGCGCTCTGGCCACCAATGTGGTGATGGGCTTGGCGGTCGCCTACATCCTGGCGGTCGCCATTGGATTTTTCCTCCGCAAACCGGAGGAAGCTACCTCCGACGCTGCGGAATAGAAAAATCACCAGAAGGAACTAACTCCAGGGCGGCGCTCGCTTTCGGCGAGCGGCCGCCCTTTTTGCTTTCGAACCTGCTCGGCTAGAATACGGTCTTCGCACCGCAGACACGGAAGGTTCGTCATGCAAAAAATCTCGGTTCGCACCGCTCTCTCGGCCGATCAGGTCGGCAATCAGGTCACGCTCGAAGGTTGGGTTCGCACGCGTCGCGACAGCAAGGCCGGCTTCAGTTTCATCGAACTGAACGATGGCAGTTGCATGGGGAACATCCAGGTCGTCGCCGACGGCAAGCTCGACAACTATGAGTCGGAAGTGAAGAAGCTCTCCCCTGGTTGCAGCCTGCGTGTCGTCGGCGAGATCGTCGCGTCGCAAGGGAAAGGGCAAACGACCGAAGTCCAAGCGAGCGAAATCCACGTCTACGGTTGGGCCGACGTCGAGACCTATCCGCTGCAAAAGAAGCGGCACACGATGGAGAAGCTGCGCGAATGGGCTCACCTGCGTCCGCGCACCAACACGTTTGGCGCCGTCTTCCGCGTGCGGAATTGCGTCTCGCGTTCGATCCACAACTTTTTCCAGGAACGGGGCTTCCTCTACGTTCACACGCCGATCATCACCGCGTCGGACTGCGAAGGCGCCGGCGAGATGTTCAAAGTGACGACGCTCGACCTGGAAGCGCCGCCGAAGACCGGCGGCAAAGTCGACTACACGCAAGACTTCTTCGAGCGGCCGTCGTTCCTGACTGTAAGCGGTCAGCTGGAAGGTGAAATCTTTGCGACCGCGCTGGGGAACATCTACACCTTCGGCCCGACCTTCCGTGCGGAGAACTCCAACACGTCGCGGCACCTGGCCGAGTTCTGGATGGTCGAGCCGGAAATGGCGTTCGTCGACCTGGAAGGAAACATGCAGGTCGCCGAAGACTTCATTAAGCGAATCATCTCCGACGTGTTGCGCGACTGCGGCGACGACCTGCAGTTCTTCAACGATCGGATCGACGACACGGTACTGTCAACGCTTACTTCGATGGCCGACAGCGAGTTCCTGCGGGTCAGCTATACCGACGCGATCGACATCCTGCTAAAGAGCGGGCAGAAGTTCGACTACAAGGTCGAGTGGGGAACCGACCTGCAATCGGAGCACGAACGCTTCTTGACCGAAGTCCACTTCAAACAGCCGGTCATCCTGCACGATTATCCCCGCACAATTAAACCGTTCTACATGCGTTGCAATGAAGACGGCAAAACGGTGCGAGCGATGGACGTATTGGCCCCCAAAGTGGGCGAAATCATCGGCGGCAGCCAGCGCGAGGAACGATTAGACGTGCTGGAAGGACGAATGCAGGAGCAAGGACTCAATCCAGCCGATTATTGGTGGTATCTGGAACTGCGGAAATACGGCACGATCCCCCACTCCGGCTTTGGACTAGGGCTCGAGCGCATCCTACAGTTCATTACCGGCATGGGTAACATCCGCGATGTGATCCCCTTCCCGCGTACGCCGGGAAGCGCCGAGTTTTAGAAGCGCCACCCAATATCGGTTCGGAGGATTCGCTTGATGACGATTCGCACGAATATCACGCTCGTAGCGATTGCGCTGCTCTGCGTCATGGCCAGCCAGGCCCAAGCGGAAGATCTGAAGAAGTTGCTCGAGCGTTTCAAGAAGGACGAGATCGTCCTGCTCGACGTGCGCGAAGAAGTGGAATGGAAGAAGGGACATCTGGAAGGGG
Organism: Blastopirellula sediminis; assembly: GCF_020966755.1. Classification (NCBI taxonomy): domain Bacteria; kingdom Pseudomonadati; phylum Planctomycetota; class Planctomycetia; order Pirellulales; family Pirellulaceae; genus Blastopirellula; species Blastopirellula sediminis. The sequence continues at coordinate 107,715 of NZ_JAJKFT010000001.1, read as the reverse complement.
CCGTTCTGGCGCCCTTCTCGAAGATCGCCTTCGATCCCGAATGCAAAAAGATCATCGCCGCCCTGCCGGAAGGGAAAGACGTCTACACCTACAGCAACGCTGGCAAGCGAGCCTACTTCGCGGCGAATTATCTCTCAGAACGAAACGGCCAACCGGCGACCGCGCTAAAAGTGACGATGCAAGCGATGATCTCCGCCGGCTTCGAAGAAGCCGACCTGCGTCCGAAAGGTTTTCTGGAGCAGGTCAAAGAGCAAGAAGCGAAAGATCTGGGCAAGAAATAGCGTCAGCTCTTTTGTCTCTACTAGCCCGCAGCGCAAGCAAGGGAAAGTGCCTGCAACCTAGATACACGCTCAAGCCAGCCGCCCATCGCCCGCCGCATTCCCTTGCTTGCGCTGCGGGCTAGTGTCGAAGTTTTCTCACCGGCCGAGCTGCACGAAGAACGCCAGCCATGGCAAGAGGCCGATGATCAGCATCCCGCGGACAATCGCTTTGGGCGGGGCCGTCCGACTTTGCTGCAATACGATCGGTATCAGCAGTATGCTGATCGTACCGGTCACCATGGCGACCATCAGCAGCAGCATCGCGATCGATTCGAGCCGCATCGACGGCTCTCCGCTGGCCCAGACGTAGCTGAGTACCGCAAGATTCGCGACCTCGGCCAGCAGCGTGGTGACGCCGCATAGCATCCAGAAGATGGTCATCGAATCGGCGGCCGGAAGCTCTTGGCTCTCGCCGGGGCGTTGGGTGTGGGTCTTAGCCTTGCGCGCAGTCTTCGACTTTTTGCTCATAGAGAACGCCTTCAGAGATGAGGTGTGGTGTCGACGCTTCTACGTTCTATCGTACCCATCGCCAACGGCCGAGGGCAAAAGAAAAACCCCGCCAATCGCTGACGGGGCTCTTCATGATTCGTTCTGCTACTAACGCGGTATCGATTAGTAGTACGAGTGGACGATCAGGTCGCCGCAGTGGGTGAAGACCATCCGGATATGGAAGCCGCAACACCATTCGTATTCGACAACCTTACGGCCGAAGATCCCATCGTGGGCGCAAACTTTTGGAGCGTCGGTGCAGCAGGCCGGGACGCAAACCGGAACTTCAAACGCACAATCGGTGCACGGCTTTTCCACCACCAGGACCATCTTCACCGGCGGCTCGCAGCTGCAGCAGCAGACCTTGGAAAAAAGACGATGGTGATCGCGATAGGTGATGCAGGGGGGCTCGCAGCACGAGACCGGCTCCGGAGCACAGCACGACGGTTCGGTCGAAGCGGCTTTGGCCGTACCAAAGGTTGCGACCAGCGAGAGCAAAACGGCGGGAATCAACAAAGTGCGGATCATGGGAAGGCTCCTTCGATGCGGCGAAACGATCAATTGCTGTCTGACCTAAACCTAACATCCGTTCGCCGGTTTGAAAAAAGGTCTTTATCGATTTTAACGATCGCGGGGAATGTTTTGAATATGCCGATTGGGTCCCGTCGCCTGGAAAAAGTAAACATTCAAGATCTTGATTCTTTGCCTGCCGGGAGATTTCGACCTACTTTTCAGTTGGCGAAGGTCGCACCCGGCCGCTCGCCCCCTTTTCCTTATCAGATATGGATGCGCTTCGCCGCTTCCACTGCTTTTCATACGCAGGCTCGCATCGAATGCGAGCAAACGAAACGAACACGCCTGGGTGGGAAGAAGAATCGCCGTGACTGCCAATCCAGAACAGTTGCTCCAGGTAGGTTACCCGGCCCTGGAAGAGGCGCTCGAGATGCTCAAGGCTCACAATCAGGGCCTCGAGCAATTCGTAGAAGAACTCGTTGCGGAACTGGGTCGTCTCTCGACCGAGTTCGAACGTCGCTCGCAAGAAGCCTCGCAAACCGCCGCACTACAAGCGGTTGACGCGGAATCCGCCGCACAATCTTCGGCGGAACTCGCCCAACTGCAGCAAACCATTCAAGAACGCGAACAGCGTTTGGCCGCCGCCGAAACCGAACTCGCCGTAGCACGCGCCGAAGTCGAACAGTGGAAGTCGCAAAGCGGCGTCGCCGAGTCAAGCCAGACGCTTCTCGCCGAGATGCAGCGACGAAACGCCGAACTTGAACAACAGCTGCGTCAGTCGCTTCAAGCGCAACGCGACCTGGAAGAGAGCCGCGGCGAGATCTCGCATCTGAAACAACAACTGGCCGCCGTCAAAATTGAACTGCTCGACGCGCAGCAACACTTTGACCGGGGCGAAAGCTACGGCGAAGCGCATGGCGACGATGAGTTCGTCGAACTTGAAGACGAACTTGCTCGCGTCCGTAGCCGCGCCGCCGAGCTAACCGCGACCGTCGATCGGCAGCAACGCGAAATCGCCGCGGAGCGCGCGGAGTGGTCGACCGAATTGAAATCGATGCGCACGATGCTCGAACGCCAGTCAGGCGCTATCGCGACGCGTCCGGTCGCAGTGGACGAATCGCTTTCGTCCACGTCGGTCGGCACCAACACCGTGGTCCGCGAATCGACTCAGTCGCGTCCAATGGGCGCCGATAACGTCGTCGACTCGGTGATGGCGCAATTCGCCAAACTTCAACGAGACATCAATCGACGTCGAACGGGCGGGCAAAATCGGTAAGCGAACTATTCGCTCAGGGGCGCAATCAATTTAGTTGCAGGAACGAATCCCATGCTCTTCTTCAAACAACACTGGATGACGTTGACGATCGGCGTCGCCCTCGGCGCGCTCGGTATCGCCTGGCTGGCGGGATTCTGGCAAGTCGTTCTTGGAGTCGTCGCCGTCGCCGCGGTAGCCGCGATCTTGCGCCGCGTCCTTCGCAGTCGCCGCCAGGCGGAAGCTGCGTCGGTAAGCGTAGCGCGCCCCCAAAGACCGAAAACTCGTACCGAGCCAGAGCCTACCGATACGGACGCTCTGGCTCGCTTGATGTTGGAACAAGGGCGATACGCGTTGCTGCTCCGTCCGCAAATCGCCGCGAATCTTCCCGCCAAATTGCTCGATCAGGCCCGTCAGGCGTTCGACGACCTAATGACGATCGTCCCGGAAGGGGACGTGCTGGTCGGTCGGGCCAAAGGGGACGAAGAACAGACGCAGAGTTACAGCGGCAACCTGGTCCGAGTCGAAGCGGTTTATCTTGATCGCTATCAAGTGACCAACGAGGAATTCCAGGAGTTCGTCAACGCCGGCGGCTACGAACAAATGCCGCTGTGGGATCCGGAAATCTGGCCGGCCGTGCTCGACTTCGTCGATCAGTCGGGGCTGCCAGGTCCGCGTTACTGGCGAAACGGAAAGTTTATCGAAGGGGAAGATCGCCATCCGGTGGTCGGCGTCTGCTGGTACGAAGCGGCCGCTTACGCTCGCTGGGTCGGCAAGCGACTCCCGTCGGATCCGGAATGGATCAAGGCCGGAGCCTGGCCGGTACCGTTGCCTGGCGCCGAACCAATTCAACGTCGATTTCCTTGGGGCGAATCGATGGATCAAGGTCGGGCAAACCTGTGGGGCAGCGGTCCGGAGCATGTCGTTCCCGTCGAACAGTACGGACCAGGGGCAAGCGTCGGCGGTTGTCATCAACTGATCGGCAACGTCTGGGAGTGGACCTCCAGTCGCTTCGGCGCCTGGCGAGCGCCCAGCAATCAACTGGTGATGGATAGTGCGATGCGCAGCCTTCGCGGCGGCGCCTTCGACACCTATTTCGATCATCAAGCTTCGTGCGACTATCAAAGCGGCGATAAGGCGATCGCTCGCAAGCACAACATCGGGTTCCGCTGTGCGGTCAGCTTTTGCGACATCTTGTCGGACGACGAGTCGTTCGATCCGGCAGAAAACGAAGTAGAACTAGAAGCCGCCGCTGCGGCTGGTGGGGAGAATTAATCCAATGGTACGCAAAGCTCTCGTAGCGATGGAATCGTATCGCTTAGCGCAATACGCAGTTCCGATTTCGTGTTACATCTGCGGCGGCGACAACAACTACGACGTCGAACTCTGTCGGCACTGCTCGGCGCCGATGGCCTTGTCGCATCAAGCGAATACCCAGGGGATTGAGCCCGGCATGATCGCCGTGCTCGGCACCGCGGCGGCCGGTAAAACGGTCTACCTCGGCATGTTGCTCGACATGCTGACTCGCCGAAACAATCGCGTGCAAGTTCTCGCCCGCGGCGCGTTTTCGATTACCCTTCAGCAGCGAACGATGGCGGCGCTCGCCGCGTCGGCGTTCCCTGACAAGACGCCGAACGAACCGGATCGTTGGAATTGGGTTCACTGTCAGGCAAAGCTGCCTAGCCACAAACGCCCGATCGAACTGATCATGCCTGACATGGCGGGGGAAGCGATCCTGGAAGAAGTCGACCATCCTCACTCGTACCCGGCAATTAATTCTTTCCTGAAAAAGTGCGCCGGCGTTTTGCTGTTGGTCGACACCGAACGCATTGAAGATGGTTCGCAGGAACAGAACTACTTCATGATGAAGTTGATCACCTACCTCAGCGAACAGTCGCAAAAGAAGAAACGAGGCAAGTGCACGCGCCCGATGGCGATCGTCTTCTCCAAAGCGGATCAGTGCGACCCCTGCTTCGCCAATCCCGATCGGTATGCGCGGGATCGGACTCCGAATCTCTGGCAGCAAATCGGCGAACGCTTTTCGACGGTCGGCTTTTTCGCTTCGAGCGTGACCGGCGCCTGTTCGCAGCGTCTCGATCATGGCAGCAAGATCAACGTGCCGCTGCGGATCGAGCCGCGTGGGATCGTCGAGCCATTCGAGTGGCTGATCCGCAAAGTTTAAGACCTGTTCCTTGATTCCGCTCCTCTGATTTTCCTGCTAGGTCTTGCCCTTTTATGGCCGTTACAATTCAACAAGCGATTTTCACCTCGGCGCAAACGTCGCGTCTGGACGGCTACCAGTTGGTGGCCGCCAGCAATGGAGTCACCCCCGAAGACTCCCGCGAACTCGCCGCCTGGTGCCCGGCCCACGACGCGATGCTTCGCGACGACTTGGCCGCTTACAGCGTCAACTTTCATCCGGTCAGCGCAACGCGTTATTGCGTCTCGCGGACTATCAACGGACAAACCGAGTACAGCGGCCGCGGCGGTCGCCAGGTCTACACCCATTGCCTGTTGATTGATGCGCCGCAGTTCGCTCAGTTCGCGAACAATCCGTTTCACCTGCTTGCCGCGGCGACAGTCGACGCCAATCTCAGTTGGCGAAGTTCGCTGCCGTCGGAACTGAAAGAGATCAAGTTGGTCCCTGCCGGCAAGCCGGTCGATCTGGCGCTCTTCAAACAGTCGCAGACGTCGCGGATCCCGTACCTGATGACCGCTTGGTTTCAGGAAGCGCTTGACAAGCCGCGGCTGGCGCTAACGGGCTACGGCGGCGACGAAAGTCTCTTCGCCCAGTTCTTCAACCTGACGCCGGTCAACTTGCGGCCCCTTTTCTCCTTCTCCACTGGGCTCCGCTATTCGCCGCGGCGTCCATTCCGTTTCCTGGGATTGGAAGGAAACCATGAAGAGCAACGCCGCGCCGTTCGCGGCGAAGGACTCGCGTTGCTCGACCTTGCCAATCCGCCGATGAACGGCGATCGTTTGCGCAACGCGTGGGCGACTTGGATCCTGGTGGCCCTGCGGACCAACTTGCCTGCGTCGGCGGTCAAATTGCTCAGCCAGGCCGATCCCGATCTCGACATATCGCAGCTTGATCCGCTCGGCCAAAAGTTGCGTTTGCAGCTTCTTTCGATGGAAGAAGACGAAACGCAAATCGCCGCCGAAATGGAGCGAGAAGAGGTCGATGAACCGGCGATGGCCGCTACCGCCAATCCCCCGACGACCGATGGAGTGCGGAAGATCGTCCGAAGTCACGCGCCCCATCCCGCCCATTCGCGAGCGACCAGTTCAGCACGACTCGTGCAAATCGCCGGTCCCTTGCCTTCGTCCCAGATCGAGGGGATCTCGCTGCAAGAACAGCAGCGACTAGCGCAACTCGACGAACTGGTCGCAGGGGCACTGACCGGCAGCATCGAGTCTCTGGCCCAACTGCAAAACGTCTGGCCGGAGATCGCCAGCCAACTTCCCCCGTCGCTCCGTAGCGACGTGCAGGAGCGATACCTCGCGTACGCGGTGATCGCTTGGAAGAAGCTGAACGACCGCCGCGTCAATCGCAACCCGCAAACGGCAGCGAGCTTGCTCGATGTGCTGTCGTTGATCTTTTCGTCGGCGCCGTAGCGCGCCAGACTACTTGCCCGAGGCGCAAGCCAAGGGAGAGGAGTTTGGAATCGGGGAATTGGCCCCGATTCAATTCGGGCCGTAAACCGACGTTTAGCCCTTTTCGCTTGCCAAGCACATTCCCTCGGCTTGCGCCTCGGGCTACGATTTCAACTACTTCTTCCCCGGCGGTTTCGCTGGTTGCGGCGGCTGGGGCGGGCTGGTCGGCATTTTGGGCTGCGGCGGCTTTTGGTTTTTCGGCGGTAGGATTGCGTCGACCTGGATCGCTTTGCGTCCCTTGTACGCGCCCGGATAGGCCAGAAACTTCGTGACGCCGTTGACGCTTACTTGCAGCGGCTCGCGCGAATCTTTGTTGGTCGTGATCACGTCGCCGACTCGCAGTTCGAGCAGATCTTCGGTGGTGATCGTCGTTTCGGCCAAGGTCACGCCTAACTCGACCGACGCGCCGTCAATCTGCGTACTGAGCGCCTGACGCGACTCGTCGTTGATTTCCGAACTGCCGTAGGCGAACCAGGTGTTCGCGGTCAACTTGCCGCCGATTCGCTCGATCGAGTTGAACGGGATGCACAAGTTCATCATGCCCCGAACGTCGCCGATCGTCAGCTCGAAGCTGATCAAAACGACCACTTCGTTCGGCGGGACGATCTGGACGAGTTGCGGATTGCTTTCGACCCGAACGACGTGCAGCTGCAATTCGAGGACGTTTTCCCACGCGATTCGCAGCTCCCGCAGGAATAGACTGGTGATCCGCGAAACGAGGGTCAGCTCGATCTCGGTCAGCGGGCGACGTGAAACGGGGCTGCTCTCTTTGCCGCCGCCCAGCAAACGGTCGATGATCGGGTAGAGAATCGACGGATTGATGTCGAGAATCAAATTTCCTTCCAGCGGACTCGCGGTCAGCAGGTTGAAACAGCTGGGATTCTCGAGACTGAAAATGAATTCGCTGTAGGTCAGCTGGTCGACGCTTGTCAGCTTCACTTCGACAATGTTGCGCAACAGACCGGAAAGAGCCGCGCCAAAGTTACGCCCGAACCCTTCATGCATCGACTGCAGGGCCCGCATCTGTTCTTTGCCGACCCGCTCGGGACGCTTGAAGTCATACGGGGTGATCTTTTCGCGGGGGCGCGACGGCCGCGTGATATCTTCGGTCGGAACGGCCGAAGCGGCGAGACTTTGCACACTCGCTTGAGCGGCAGGCGCAGCGGTTTCGGTCTTCTTCGGCCCACTCGCCTCCATGGCGCTTAGCAGACTTTCGACCTCCGCTTGGCTCAGTACATTGTCGTTGCCCATGAATTCCTCCCTGAATCCAATCGGCTCGCTACGGCGTCGCCGTTACGAGCGTATCTGGCCGTCGCCGTAAACCACGTATTTGTAACTGGTGAGCGCCTCCAGCCCGCACGGTCCGCGAGCATGGAACTTGTCGGTGCTGATCCCGATCTCGGCGCCCAGGCCGAACTCTCCGCCGTCGTTGAATCGCGTGCTCGCGTTGATCATCACCGCCGAGCTGTCGATTCGCGAGGCGAATTCGCGAGCCGCCGCCAGGTTGCGTGTGACGATCGACTCGGTATGTTTCGAGCTGTAAAGGTTGATGTGGCGAATCGCCGCGTCGAGCGACTCGACCACTTTCACGCTGATGATCGGGCCGAGATACTCCGCGGCGAAATCTTCGTCGGTCGCCGCTTTCGCCTTGAGAATCAGCGACTGCGTCGTCGAATCGCCGCGGATCTCTACTCCCCGTTCAATTAAAGCCGCGCCAATCGCCGGTAAAAACTGATCGGCCACGTCCTGGTGAACGACCAGCGATTCGGCGGCGTTGCAGACGCCGTAGCGATGGCACTTGCTGTTGACGGTGATCGACATCGCCATGTCGAGATCGGCGTCGCGATCGACGTAGACATGGCAGTTGCCGTTGAAGTGCTTGATCACCGGCATCGTCGCTTCGTCGGCGACGCGGCGGATCAGCCCTTCCCCGCCGCGAGGAATCGCGACGTCGATGTATTGATTCAGTTTGAGGAAGTGCCCGACGGCGGCGCGATCGGCCGTGTTGACCAACTGGACGGCGGACGGCGGAATATCGTAGTCGAGAGCGCAATCTTGCATCACTTCGACGATCGCCCGCGACGAGTGAGCCGCTTCTTTGCCGCCGCGTAAAATCACCGCATTGCCGCTCTTCACGCAAATGGCCGCAGCGTCGGCGGTGACGTTGGGGCGCGACTCGTAGATGAAAAAGACGACCCCGAGAGGAACGCGGATCTTTTGGATGTCGAGACCGTTCGGGCGAACCGACGAATCGATCACGCGGCCGATCGGATCTTCGAGCATCGCGATCTGCTCAAGCCCACTGGCGATTCCCTCGATCCGTTTGCTGTCGAGCTTCAAGCGATCGATCTCGGCGGCGGTCAGGCCAAACTGAGGAGCCGCGGCCAGGTCGAGTGCGTTGGCGGCGATGATCGCCTTTTCGGCGGCGCGGAGCCGCTTGGCCGATTCTCGCAGCCAGCCGTTCTTTTGTGCGCCAGAGACCAAAGCCAAAGCGGCCGACGCCTCTTTCGCTTGGAGCGCGGTTTCCAGACAGTACTGGGCCAGATCTTGGTTCTCGAGAATCGACATGAAACCTTGAATTGGTAATGGGTTAGCGAGCGACGAGCGCACAGGCGCCCAACTCGGTAGTATCGAGGGATTCGGCGTTTAAGTCAATGGAAACGCCCAGGATGCGGAGGTTCGCCCATGAGACGCAACCTCTTTCCAGAACGTGACTTAGAAACCGCTACGTAGATCCTGCCGATTCACCATCGGCTTGAGACAGCAGATATTTGCGAATGTTGCGGTTCATTCGCCACGCGAACAGGAGACTACATGCGAAGAGGAACACGCTGACGACGAGAAGAAAAGGGCCGGTCGCTTCCCCCACAACGAAGAATGCTGCGAGGGCTGGCCCCACCAAGAAAAGGATCGACAGCAAATATCCCAGCAGAAAAATAAGAGACCGAACGGCGAGGTTTCGCCGCAGGCTGAAAGCGATGCCGCCAAGCAGGATGCCGCTGACGCCGCCGAAAATGCCCCCGTAGATCGCCAGGACCAACATTTGCATGCCGAGAATCGTTCTTGCCTCAGGGTTGGCCAGCACGTCCATCAAGGCGCCCGCCCAAGCTTGCATGGCTACGGACGCCGACATGCCGCAGATGCTGACGATCCCAGCGCCGTTGAAAGTGCCGGAAGCGAGGGGGAGCAGCAGCCAACGGCCAAGCTTGTCGCCATCCATCAGCGGAGCGTCGGCCGGATCCTCGTGCTCCAGCGGTGGGCTGGCAAATGGGTTGTCGTTGGGGTCAGTCACGTTCATGCTCCCAAGAAGATGAACGCAACTGCTCAGCCTTAGCCTTGGAAATGGATCGCAACGCCAAGAAGAGACACACGCCATGCAAGAGGCCGCAGACAGACATAACTCCAACGAAGATTTGATACCTTTCTGTGCTGAGCATGCCGGATTGGTAACCGAGGAGTAACCAGGGTCCGGCGAAGACGAACGGGGAGACAATCATGCTGCTGAAAAAATGAACTTCCGTTTTCCAGAGTGACTTTCGCGCGAACACGGCGACCAATCCAATCGCGGCGCCGCTAATTCCTCCCAGCATCGCGCCGCAGATCGCTCCGATCGCTACAAAGACCGGCAGGACGAACAGCGGGAGCGGATCGGCGTTTTCGAGAATTACCACCATAACGCCGAGGATGCCCAATGCCGCCGCTCCAAGGATGCCGCCGTAGAACAGGCCGGATTGCGTTGGAAACGAATACCACTCAAACGCCGGTACATTCGACCTGTCGGCCATCGTCGAAGTCGCCTGCGGACTGGCGAACGGATTGTCATTGGATTCAATCACGATCATCCATCGTGCAGGTATCAACAGATCGCTGGTACGCCTCTTCGCCAAACGAGCGTAAACGCCAAAACAGGTAGAAGCCCAATATTACTCCACAGGTGACCAAGATCCCAATCGCCGTTTTCAAGGGCGTGACCATCAGCATTCCGCTCTCACTCGCGTAGAACAAAAGCGGCCCAGCGAAGACCAGCGGCGCGATCCCAAAGCAACTGATAGCGTGAACGACATTCATTGCGGAAGAGTTGCGAACCGCCGCGGCGATCCAGCCGACCAAAAAGCCGCTGATTCCCCCAGCGATCGCAGCAATCATTCCCCAAACAATCGCCGTGACGAACAGCGAAAGGAAAATCCTGGGACCATTATCAGGATAAACAGAGACGACAGTTATCGCCGCGAGCGCTACGCCTAACAGGCCCCCGCACTTAAACCCGCCGAACGTGGCGACTCGAATCCAATCCACGGCCGAAACGAACTTGCCGCGTTCGATCGTCATTTCGACAACCTGTGGACTAGCGAACGGATTGTCGTTGCGAGACGTCATGCCGAATCTCCCTTGGTCGCGTCCGTCTCGGCCAGTTCGCGCCCGCTCGCAAACAGCTTGTCGTCAATCAGCCAAAAGATTCGAGCCCCGAGCCCTAGAGCCACGAAAAACACAACACCTGCGGCGATCTCCATGGGAATCGGCGGACTCGCCTCCGCTGGCGAAAGTGCAAATGGAGCCATGAGCACTGCCGGGGGTAGCAAAAGCGATGCGAGTAAGGTGATTCGTCTTCGTGAACGCAGATTCCGAACGAGGTACGACAATAGTCCGACAACTAGCCCCAAAGCTCCCCCAATCACCGAACCGATCAGGGTCGACATCCCAAGGGTCATAGCGATCAGTTCGACCACAAACCGGCGATCGGAAAAAACGTCCCAGAAATTCCCCTGAAGCAAAATCGCGGCGAAGGTGAAACTAACGGAGAGCAGTACCCAGAGGATCGCGCCGCTGATGGCGCCTCGCCGCGTCGCTTGCCATAGCCAAGATCGCATCGAGACCTTGGACGCCTGCGGCGGCGCCAAATCGTCCTGCGTCTCGACCGCCTTTGGACTCGCATACGGATTGTCTTCGCTGTGATTCAAACGTTTTCCGCCTCCATCGAGTCGATGTACTCCGGCGACCAAGGACGGCCGTAAAGTTCGCGGCACAATCCCCAGAAAATTCTGGCCCCGCTTACCAGCCCGGTTATTAACAAGACGAAGATGCCGACAAGCGCATTGGTCAGCACGATATTCCCGGTCCACGCAAAATAGAAAACCGGCGACAGCAGCAAGAGCGAAGGAACGACCAGGCAACTGATCAGGGCGATCCCCTTCCCCAACCGCCAGCGGCGCGTCACGTAAGCGACCGGCCCGATCACCGCTGCCGATACGGTTCCGACGATGGCGCCCAGCAGGACGATACTCGCCGTCGTTACGACGGTCTCGAAATAGTCCCCTGGTTCGTCAAGTAAATGCCAGGGAACTCCAATCTGAATCACTCTCACGATGACGCTTAGCGTGAGCGCGACGCCGGTGACCAGCCCGCCGGTTGTCGCCCCCCATAGCGCGATCCTGCGCATCGCCGACGAAAAGCTGAGTTCCGGTCGCGGCGCAAGCGGATGATCGACATGCGTATCGACCACGGTAGGGCTGGCGTACGGGTTGTCGGCCGATTCGGTCAAAACTTCGGCTCCCTACGGGGACGCCGAAGCGGGCTCCCCTCGGTCGATAACCGAAGCAGCCCGCGAAACGTGTAAATGCCGGCGCCAACGCCAACCAATAACATGAGACATGAGAAACCGACGAAAGTCAGGAGAGTCATCTGCGGTACCGGCCTCGACAGAACCAGAAAGGTCCCAACGAACATCCCGGGGCAAAAAATTCCGCACGCCAACGCGTGGGCGACAGTCCGCCAACGCGCGTGGCGGACGAGAATGACGACGACGCCGACGATGTTTCCGGCAATGCCGCCCACCATCATCCCGGCAGCGGCTCCGATTAAGAAACTACCGATTCGCTCCCACAAATCTTCCGTGCTTCCAGTGCCATATCTGACAAAATTGTGTGGGCTCCCAATAGCCAGAAACACGAGCCCGCCGACGACGCCTCCAATTAACATGCAGCGCCGCACCGGCAGCGCATACCAGTCAACCATATCGACACGCGGCGTGTTGGCGACATGCGCATCAGCGACTGGGCTGGCGAATGGGTTCTCTTGCTGCGTTTCCATGCCGCCAATTCTACTTGAGGAATAGAAACATCCTACGACGGAATCACCCCTGCAGTTCCATCCGCTCCGCCGCACGCGACGAACAGCCGCAACGCTTCGAAGTTTTCTCGCACGTCATGGACGCGGATGATCTGCACGCCTTGTCGCGCCAGGGCGAGCGTGCCGCCGACGGTTCCGAAGGTTCTCGGCGCCTCCGCGTTCTCCAGGAACTTGCCGATGAAGCCTTTGCGCGAATGTCCGACTAGCAGCGGTCGTTCCAGTTCATGATAACGCCCGCACGCGGCCATCAGCTCTAAATTGTGTTGATGGGTTTTGCCAAAGCCGACGCCGGGGTCGAGACAGATTCGCTCCGTTTCAATACCCACAGCAATCAGCGCATCGCGACGCTCGGCGAGGTAAGCGAAAATGTCCTCGACGACGTCGTCGTAGTGCGGGTCGTCTTGCATCGTCTGCGGCGTCCCTTGCATATGCATCGCACAGACGCCGACGCCCGACTCGAGGGCAGCCTCAATCATATAGGGGTCGCCGGTGAGGCCGGTCACGTCATTGATGATCTGCGCTCCGGCGGCGATCGCTTCGCGGGCGACGACCGCTTTCGAAGTATCGATCGAAATCGGTACGTCAGTCACTTCACTCAATCGAGCGATCACCGGGATGACGCGGCGGAGTTCTTCCGACGTATCCACCGGCTGTGAGTAGGGACGCGTGCTCTCGCCGCCGATGTCGAGGATCGCAGCGCCTTCTTCCGCACAGCGAAGGGCATGTTCAATCGCTTGTAAGGGATCGAAATAAGAGCCGCCGTCAGAAAAGCTGTCGGGCGTCACATTGACGATCGCCATCAGTTTGGGCGTGCGATCGAAGGTAAGCGTGCGCGTACGCAGCTTCCAAGAGAGAGCGCGGCCAGGAAATCGGGCGGAGAGGTCGTCGTTTGTCATAGCCGCATTTTACCAAGCGGCTACGGCGCCAATCACCAGGGCGCTTGCATGTTTCGGACGATTTGGACCGCCAGGTCGCGGATCGCCTCTTCCTGGGCGATCGCCATCGTTTGCCCCGCTTCGGGGACGTACTTGCTGGAATTGTTGATCGTCGCGGCCGACAGGGCAGGCGATAACGACAGAGAGAGCGGATCGCGAATCGCGTTGCCGCGGGCGTCGGTCCAGCGATAAACGACGGTCAACGTTTCCTGAATCACGCGGGCTTCATCGAGGCCGTTTTCGGCGATGACCGCTTTTTGATCGGTAACCAATTCGCCGCTCAGCGTACTGTCGGCCATTTCCTTGGAAACCACTTTGTACGGCGTGGTCGCTTCGATCTCCCGGACCACCGCTTCGGTCAAACGTTCCCCCATTCCCCGGCGAAACGACTCGGAGGGAAACATCGGCACGTAGACCGTCTGAATGTCAGGCCGGTAGAGGGTGCGAGCGCCAATCTGATAACAGGCGCAGCCCGCACTCAACAGTGAGACCAACAGCGGCAACAAGATCCAGCGACGATCGATCATGGGGCCTGAACGTTTGCGGTTTTCGGCGTCGTATCTTCCGGAGCGATCTTCGGCATGTCCTTATCCTCGTCGTAGTCGACCAGATCGACGAGCCACTTCGCATGCTGCACCGGATGGTCAGGACGATCGGCGATCTCCTTCATCCGGTCGCGTGCGGCGTCGGCCATGTTCGAGTTCGGGAATTCCTGAATCACCTGGTAGTAGTAGAAGCGAGCGCCGCCATACTGTTGACGTCCCTCAAAGAAGGTCGCCAAGTGCCAGAGGCGTTCCGCTTGCTTGGCCCGAATTTCCTTTTTCGCCGCATCGATCGCTTCGCGATGCTCGACGACGCGATCGGGGAATTGTCGCTCCATCCGGTCGGCCAGTTTGCCCGCTTCGTCCAGCGACTGACCGTCGTAGGAAGGTCCCTGGTACATCTTCAGCTTGCAGAACATGCCGAGATAGTGGGCGATGAATTGATGCTCGCTGGAGGGGAAGTTCTGCCGCAGGTCGGTGTAGAAGCGATCGGCCGCTTCGTATTTGCCTAGCTTGAAGTTGGCGTTCGCAGCGGCCAGGGTGGCGTCGTCCGCCAGCTTGCCGGTCGGATCGTCCAAACGGATCATGTCGTACAACTTGATCGCGTTGCCGAAGCGGTCGAACAGCGGACGCTGTTCGTCGGTAAAGTTCGGCGTGAGGGCCGCGTCGGGGTTTTCGTTATAGCGTTCGACCCAATAGCGGGCCAATTTGAACCGGCGATTGCCAACCTGGTCCAAGTACTTGGTGTTCGGGTACTTTTTGATCAGCTTGCCGTACATTTCGACGGCGTCGGGATATTCGTCGAGGAAGTAATAACACTCGGCTGCGTACATCAGCGAGTTTTCTTCGAGGTCCGACTCCGTGTAGTACTTGCCGGCCAGGGCGAAGGACTTCGCCGCTTTGTGCAGCGACGCGTCCCGCTTGTCGACCGGGGCTTTCATCCCTTGATCGTAGAGAGCTTCCGCTTCAGCGTAGAGACGCTTGGCGCGGGCTTTGTCTTGCTCCACTTTGCCGATCGATTCGCGAACGGAACGCTCGACCCCAATCGTTTCCCACCACGACTTTTTCTCGACAGTGACCGGATCGACTTCGGCGCCTGGGGGCTCGTTTTCTTCAAACGAAACCTGGCGAACGCCACTGGTCGCTTCGGGGGTCTCGGCGACTTTCGTCGCGCCGCCTGGTCGCCATGTAGCGCAGCCCAACAACGCCGTCGCGCAAGCGGCGACGCAAAGGCTTCCTGCCCATAACGATCGACGGGGGCATCCTTGTCCCGGCATTCGTTTCATTCGCTCAACATTCCCAGCATGTCGTGCATCTTAAGCCGATGGCCCGCTTGATGCGTGATGTATCGATTAATAACGCCCCGGCATTCGCCGCTGCGCTTAGGCGGGATTTCCGTCTCTCGCCATACGTCTCCCGGTTCGGCGAACCGACGGAAGATCTCTAACGTTTCCGCACTGACGTCGATCACCTGCCGATGTCCGGCTCTGGCTTCCGGAGACAAAATGCCTCCCGCCAACAGCCCCAGCGGCACGCGACCCGTTTTGGGAGCAGGTCTTCCGGTATCGACGCAAAACGACAATTCCGGCAGTTGCCCCAACAACCTCAATAGCGACAACTCGAAATGAAGCACCAGCTTCGGTACGTTGCCGCCGCTATCAAGTTCGGCCAAAGTCTGATCCGTGATGTGGAATAGCTCCGTGTACGGATCGGACTCGTGCGTAAACTGCGTGAGCAACTCCGCGATGTAGTACCCCGCATACAAATGGGGCAAGCTACGCTGAGCCGAGCGAAATTTTCGGAGTAACTTCGCTTCGGTCAGGATGTCGAGGGAGTCGCTCGTTTTGTGGAGGAACACTATGCGACAGAGGGATAGGAGGTCAATAGCAGACTCGAACGCGCTTTTCGGGCGGCGACACCCCTTCGCGATCCCAGTGATTTTGCCGAAATCCTCGGTAAAGAGCGTGGTTATGCAGCTGCTCTCGCTGAATTCGACGATGCGAATGACGATCCCGGTTGTTTTTTCGCTCGACATAGATGCGGTGCTAGCTGGCAGCTTTTAGATGAATCGACCGGCCGTAGGGTCCGCTGTGCGGACCATCAGCGCCGCTTGCCCGTTCCCCGGTCCGCACAGCGGACCCTACGCAGAAGATACCAGGATACCCGACGTTACGACGATGGGGATTCGGCCGGGTCGAGCTTCGTCAGCTTCAACTTTTGGATGCGACGACGATCGGCCGCTAGCACGACGATCTCGACATCGTCGATTCGGAGGCGATCCCCGGTCTTGGGGATTCGCTGCAAATGGCTGATCACCATGCCGGCGAGGGTGTCGTAGTCGTCGCCAACCGGCAGATCGAGCCCCAGTTCTTCGTTCACATCGTCAATGTGTGCTCGACCTTGCACTTCGGCCTGGTCGCGGGTGACGCGGACGATTTCTTCCTCTTCGTCCAGATCGTGCTCATCGACGATCTCGCCGACGATTTCCTCGAGAATGTCCTCGATCGTGATCAGACCAGCGACGGCGTGATATTCATCAATCACGATCGCCATATGATTTCGATCACGCAGGAACTGCTTCAAGAGTTCGTCAATCGGCATCGACTTCGGCACCATCGCAACGGGACGAGCCAGATCGCGGAGCGACTTCCGATCGGCTTCCGGCTTGACCAGTTCGGTCAGCATGTCCTTCACAAAGAGGAGGCCGACGATCTGATCGAGCCCATCCTGGTAGGCGGGAATGCGAGTGCGGCCGGTCTCTTGGACGAATTTGACCACGTCTTCCCAGGTCGTTTCGATCGGCAAGGCGTCGATCTCGTTACGAGAGGTCATCACGTCGGCAACGTCGATATCTCCCAGCTCGATGACGCTCTCAATCATTTCTCGGGCATCTTCTTCAAGCAGACCTTCGCGGAGCCCTTCGGTCACGATCGTGCGGATTTCGTCTTCAAACTCTTCTTCTTCGTCGACTACTTCGTGCGGGATGTTCGCCAACCGGCGAATGAAGCCTTCGACCAGACGGACGCCCCAGGCCAGCGGCGAGAAGATGACGCTCGCCACCGCCCAAAATCGCCAAGTGTAGTAGATAAACTGCGGTGCGAAATGTTCGGCGACCGCCCAGGGAAGCCAGATCGTCGACGCGATTAAGAGGAAGGCGACGACCGCTACGTCGGTCGCAAAGCCGGCCGGAGTGAGCGTATTAGTTCGTCCCAAGTCGAGCAACCAGGCCTGACCGGCGACCAGAAAGAAGGCGGTCCCCAAGACCTGCAAACATTGGGCGGCGAAGGCGGCGTCTTCGTGGTTTTCGTGAATCGTGCGGAACCAGCGAATCTGTCGCCGCCGTTCGCAAAACTCTTCTAATTCGTGCCAGCTCAGATAGTGCAGCACTCGCCCCGTGACGGCCGACAGAATCATGAATGCCGCGCCGACGCACGAGGTCCAGAACATCAGAGACGCGTTCATCCGACCGCACCTCGTTCCGTTTGCTCGGCGTCGAGATGGCGATGCGACTGCGGCGGTTCGAGCCCGATCTTCTCGAGATAGACTCGCTCCAAACGCCGCATCGTCAGGCGATCCTCGTCTTCATGGTCGTCATAGCCGGCCAGGTGCAGAGCTCCATGGATCACGTAAAGGAGCGTCTCATGCTCGGCTGGCCACTCGTACCTTTCCGCTTCGCCGGCGGCGTACTGGCAGCTGATGACGATTTCCCCTTCCAGCAGATCTTCGTCGGACGAGAGATTGAACGTCACGACGTCCGTGGGGTAATCATGCTGCAGGAAGCGATTGTTGACCTCGTGGATCTCTGCGTCGTCGACCAGGGCGACGCTCACTTCGTACTCTTCAATGGACTCGCCTGCGAAAACCGCTGCTAAAGCTTGGCGAACCGCTTCGTCGGTCGGCGCCGCATGTTCTGTGCGACGTACGATTTCGACCGCCTCGTCGGGCTCATCATCCATGGGAAGTTCTAGGCTCGCTGTTGACTGGGGTATTTAACGCGACCGTGATAAACGGCCGTCAGGCTCTTCGTGACGCTGTCTTGAATCTTCCGCAGTTCCGAAAGAGTCAAGCCAGATTCGTCGAACTGACCGTCGAGGAGACGCTTCATCGTCAGTTCTTCGACCAGGTTTTCGATGCGGGCGGGAGTCGGATCGACCAGCGTGCGGCTGGCGCTCTCGATCATGTCGGCGATCATCATCACGCCCGCTTCTTTGGTTTGCGGCTTCGGTCCGGGGTACCGATAGCTGCTTTCGTCGACCTCTTCGCCGCTCGACGGATCTTTCTCATTCCGACGGCTCGCTTCGCGATAAAAGTATTCGACCAGCGTGGTGCCGTGGTGTTGTTCGATAAAGTCGATAATCGCCCGCGGCAGCTTGTGCTTTCGCGCAAGGTCCGCGCCATCTTTGACGTGGGCGATAATGATCAGCGTACTCATCGCCGGCAGCAGACTCGCATGGCGATTGCCGTCGCCTGACTGGTTTTCGATGAAGTACTCCGGCTTCATCATCTTGCCGATGTCATGGAAGTAAGCGCCGACGCGGGCCAACAAGCCGTTGGCGCCGATCGCATCGGCCGCCGCTTCGGCGATCGACGCGACGTTGATCGAGTGGTTATACGTACCGGGAGCGCGACGGACGAGCTCTTGCAGCAGGGGATGAGCGGCGTCCCCCAGTTCCAGCAGGCTAATGTCGGTCAGCACGCCGTACGACTTTTCGATAAACGGCAAGAGCCCGGTCATCAAGAAACCGGTCACAATCGCCCAGCCAGCTTGCCAGGCGGCGATTTCGAGCAGCCGCATTCCCAGAGGTTGACCTACGACGACCCCAACTCCCATCTGCGTCGCGAACGCCGCAACAGCGGCCCAAACGCCTACGAAGATCAGCTTGGTACGGCTGCGGATCCGAACGGTCATCAAGATCGCTGTCGCCGTCGCCGCCGCAATCGTCACATACGTGGCCAGCCCTTCGCCGACCAGGAAGACGACCGCTAACATCGCACAGGCGGAAACGAGCAGCGCCAGCTCTTGTCGGTAGACGATCGCCAGCAACATTCCGAGCGCCATCAGCGGCACCAGCTCGGCTCGCCAAGCGTTGTCAATCCAATAAGCCAGAGCGATCGCCCCGGCAACCGGAATCAGGAACATCAAAAAGTTATTCACCGACGTCAGCACCTGCGGCGATTTGAACGCCAGGTAGACGCCGGACAACGTGGCGAGCGCAATAAACATGCCGATGATCGAGAGCGAACGCCACAACTGCTGGGTTATGGGCAAACCGTCGCAGTAGGCGTCATGTTCGCTATGGAGCAGCTTCAGCGCTTCCCCTTCGAGCGGCACGCCCCCTTTGGCGAGCGATTCGCCGGTTGGAATGTGTCGCATGACCGGCTCTACCTTGTCGATCGTCGCTTGACGTTCAGCGATGGTCGAAACTTCATTCTTCGAGAGCGTGCTCTTCAGGTTCGAGCTGATCCAGTAGTAGATTGGGTCGATCACCTCGGCGTTCGACTCTTCTTCCTGAAGCTGGCTCAGTTCAATTTCAAGATTCTTCTTCAGGTTGTTGCGAGCCTGGGCGATCAGCAGATCCGAGATCGAAACGGTTCGCCGCGAATCGGGCTCCCCTTTGCGATAGACGATAACTTCGGCTTTGTTTCCCTTGTTGTCGGCCTGGTCGTCATTGTCCATCAGGCCGTTCTTGGTGAAGCTCGTCAGTGCGGCTGCGACCCCCTGCTCTAGCGCCGTCAGCTTTCCTTCCTTCGCGTAGAAGGCCTGGAACTTGTCGAACAGTCGCTTCTTCTCGGTTTCCGGCAGCGTCTGGTCCGGTGCGGCAGGCGTTTTGAGGAACTCTTCCCAAACGGTCGTGATCTCGGGAGTGAATTCCTTCGCCGAAACGATTCGGTTGAGGGCTGACTGCAACCGGCCGCGCATCTGATCGAGCGGATCGGGGTCGTTCTCGTAGACCGTACGCGCGTTGGCGGCGGCCGCATCACGAGCCCGCTGATCGCCGGCCGGGTCGGGCACCGCAAAATCGATACGGGAAACGACGTCGCGCGGCGGCACAAAGTCTTCGCGATAGGGGAACGGCGGCTCCCAAGAAATAGTCGCTGCCCAAAGAATCACAGCGACGCCGGCGGTTAGCGCAACCATCGCGGCGTTCTCGGGACGCTGCAATTGCTGAATCAAACGTCGAGCGGCGCCTGGTTTCAGGACGATGCTGCTGACGTGATCCGAGCGAGTTTTCGATTTGATATGGGGGGGCATGATTCGCGTTGGGCTAGTTCGAGTTCGTTCCCCGTTCGTAAGCGTTCACGATCTCTTGGACGAGAGCGTGCCGCACGATGTCGGCTTGCGTCAAATGGACCTGGCCGATTCCCTTGATATCTTTGAGTCGCATAATCGCGTCGCTGAGGCCGCTGCTGACGTTAGGCGGCAAGTCGTTTTGCGTCGCATCGCCCGAAATCACCATTCGCGAGTTCTTCCCCAGACGGGTCAAGAACATCTTCATCTGCGATACGGTGGTGTTTTGCGCTTCATCCAGAATGATGAACGCGTCGTTGAGCGTACGTCCCCGCATGAAGGCGAGCGGGATGACCTCGATGACGTTTTGTTCCATGTAGCGGGCGACCTGATCTCGATCGATCATTTCCCCCAGCGAATCGAGCATCGGCTGCAAATATGGATTGATCTTTTCGTGCAGCGTACCAGGAAGAAAGCCGAGCTGTTCGCCTGCTTCTACCGCTGGACGCACCAACACGATCTTTCGGATCCGCTGCTCCAAAAGAGACTCGACCGCGAGTGCGACCGCCAAATAGGTCTTACCGGTACCGGCTGGGCCGAGCGCGAAGACCATCTCATGTTCGCGCATTGTTTCGATATAGGCGGCCTGACCGGGGGTCATCGGCGTGACGCGTTGCGTCTTTTTGAAGACGGAGATCGGCAGGGTCTTCGGCTTGGTCGTTTCGCCGGTCACGTCTGCGAGGGAATCTTCGACCTCGTCCAGCGTGATGAGCCCTTGGCGCTCTACTTTTTTTCGTAGCGCTTCGATCACCTTGGTCGCCTGAGCGACGGCTACTTCACGACCGGAGATGCGCACCTGTCCGTCGCGATGCGTAATCGTGACGCCCAGCGATTCGCGGATGCGACGAACGTGTTGGTCGCGTGCGCCGAATAGCTGGAGAACAGACGAGTTGTCGAGAAATCGGATAGTCGCTTCGTACATGCAGTAAGCGTCAGCCGCGCAGGCCGCCGCAGTTTGAAGGATTTCAACACCACTAAAAATATAGACAATCTTTCGTCCGGCGAAATCAGAAATTCGCCGGCAGTGCGCTAACTTATTTCATGGCAGCACTTTACGTCCCTAAAGACCGTCCCAAGTGGGTTGAAATCTGGTTACTGTGGCCCAACCAACCCGATTTCCCAGAAAAATAGGGCCATCGGAGCGGCGACCAGCAACGAATCGAGCACGTCCAGGACTCCCCCCAGGCCAATCAGCCAGGTGCTGGAGTCCTTACTTTCCATATCTCGCTTAAATAACGACTCGGCCAGATCGCCGATCATGCCGGCGATTGCAACGCAAATCGCATAAAGACAGAGACGCCAGAAGGCTGGGGGTTCGCTCGTCGTCAGTTGCGGCGCCACTACGGCGAAGATAATCCAAGCGCCAAACACGGCGAAGACCAATCCGCCGGCCGCCCCTTCGACCGTTTTGCCGGGACTAAGATTGGGCGCCAGCTTCGTCCGTCCGAGCAGCCGCCCGGTAAAGTAGGCGCCGGCGTCCGACATCTTCGTCGCCACAATCATCGACAGCAGCGCGATCATCCCCCACGCGTTACCGTCGGGCAGATCGTGATGCACCAAGCGGAGCCGTATGACGAAACTCATCAGCCCGCCGACATAGGCGATCGTAAAGATCGTCAGCCCAACATGGACGATCGCCCAGCCAGGCTTTTCGTAGCGGCGCATCTCGCTGATCAGCGAGAGCACCATCCCCGCTGCTAGCGAAAACAAGATCCACTTTGACGGCTCATCGGCCAGCGTCGCCACGTCCAAGGGCCACCAGATCGAGAGTCCAGCCGTTCCTAAAACCAGCAGCGTGCCGACATGACAGGCCCACCCCGCAGGGCGAAGCTGTTTCGCTCGCAGCAGCCCTAGCACTTCTTCTGCGGCGAAAACCGCAATCAGAATCGCCAGCGGTAGAAGCCAGATGCCGGGGCGACCAAAGTTCCAGCTATAGTCGAGCCAACAGAGGGAGACTACCGGAATAATGATCGCCGCGGCGCCGACCAGTCGCCATCTCAGCACGGGCTATGTCGCTCCTTCCGCGGAATCGGCGTTCAAACCGCCGAATCGCCGGTCTCGCCCGGCAAAGTCGCGTATCGCCTGGTGCAAGGTTTCTTCGCAGAACTCCGGCCAGCATTGCTGCGTGACCCACAGCTCGGCGTAGCTGATCTGCCAGAGCAGAAAATTGCTGATCCGCATTTCGCCGGCGGTTCGGATCAGCAGATCGGGATCCGGCATACCGGCCGTGTACAAGTGAGCGGCGATGTCGTCCTCGGTGATCGACGCGGGATCGAGCGTTCCCGCCGCCGCTTCGCTCGCCATTTTGCGAACCGCATCGACCATCTCGCCGCGGCCGCCGTAATTGATCGCCAGGCACAAGGTGGTGCCGGTGTTGGCAGCGCTCAGCTCGATGGTGCGATCCATCTCGTGCTGCACTTGCTCGGGAATGCCGTCACGGCGGCCGATGATCCGGACCTGGATGTTGTTGGCCATGATCGTACTTCGTTCTTCGATCATGTACTGCTCGAGCAGATGCATGAGAAAATCGAGCTCGTACTGCGGCCGCTTCCAGTTCTCGCTGGAAAGACAATAGAGAGTCAGCTGCTCGATCCCGAGCCGGGCGCACTCTTCGGTCGTACGACGGACCGACGCGACGCCGCGCCGATGCCCTTCGACCCGGGGCAAGCCTTGCCGCTGGGCCCAACGCCCATTGCCGTCCATGATCACCGCAATATGACGCGGCCGCCGATTGGCGGCGACGCCCAAGTCAGGCTGAACGGATTGGCTGGACGATTGCGAGGTCATTGCGAACTGCGGGTACGATCGAGATGCGATACCAGTCGAACGAATACAACCGCGAAAACCGACCCGGTTTTCGCATAGTTTTGCCTCATTGTAGCGACTCGTCCCTGCCCCGTGCGAGCGGTCGCCTACGTCGCGGCGCCCACCAACATCGCCAACTGTTCGGTGAAAATCGTCTGCTTGCGATCGGGTCCGACCGAAACGACCCCCACTTCGCAGCCGACCAATTCCGAAATCCGCTGGATGTAGGCCAACGCATTGGCCGGCAGATCTTCCAGACTGCGAGCGCCGGTGATCTCTTCCGCCCAACCGGGGAGGGTTTCGTAGATCGGTTTGACCTTACGAATGTCGTCGACATGGCTGGGGAAATTGGTCAAACGTTCGCCATTCAAATCGTAGGCGACGCAGATCTTCAATTCGTCTAAAGTCGACAGCACGTCGAGCATCATCAGCGCGATGGTATCGATGCCGCTGATCCGCGCAGTGTAGCGAACGGCGACGGCGTCGAACCAACCGCAACGGCGCGGGCGACCGGTCGTGGTGCCGAATTCGTTGCCGCGGATGCGGATCTTTTCGCCCAGTTCGTTGTCTTGTTCGGTCGGGAAGGGTCCGCCGCCGACGCGAGTGCTGTACGCCTTCACCACGCCAATCGTCTGGGTGATGAACTTGGCGGGAACGCCGGAGCCGGCCGCAGCGCCGACGCCGGAGCTGTTACTGCTGGTGACGAACGGGTAGGTCCCGTGATCGACGTCGAGCAGCGCGCCTTGGGCGCCTTCAAACAAAATGCGTTTGTCTTCGTCGGCCGCGTCGAGCAAATAGGAGGTCGAATCGGTCACGTATTCACGCAAGCGTTCGGCATAGGCGGCGTATTCGGTGTAGATCGCGTCGGCGTCGAGCGGCGTGAACGAGCCGTCGTCGTACATGCTGGCGATCGTCTTGTTCTTGGCGGCCGTAATCAGCGCGATCTTTTCTTTCAGACCGGGACGGATCAAGTCGCCCAGACGAATCGCATGTGCGCGGCCCACTTTGTCGCGATAGCAAGGACCGATCCCGCGCATCGTGGTGCCGATGTTTTCGCCGTCGGCGGTCGACTGATTCATAGCGCGATCTTCGGCCATGTGCCACGGGAAGATGATGTGGGCGCGATCGCTGAGCATCAGGTTCTTCACCGGTACGCCGCGAGCTTTCAGCCCATCGATCTCTTGGAGCAGAATCGGCGGGTTGATGACGACCCCGGCCGTGACGACGTTGGCGACGTCCTCGCTCAGAATCCCGCTCGGAATATGATGCAGCTTATAGGTATTCTCTCCGTCGACGACGGTATGGCCGGCGTTAGCGCCTCCCAAAAACCGAGCGACCACATCGTGGCGCTTCGTCAACAAATCGACGAGCTTCCCTTTCGCTTCGTCTCCCCACTGCAAGCCGATGACGCATGTACCTGGCACCGGATTCGCTCCGCTATATCAAGTCTTTGGACCAACACACAAACTTCCCATGTTACGGCGGCTGGAACCGCTCGGTCAACCAGTAAGAGGGTAAACCGCTACGGAGGGGGTCCAATTCGTCGATTTTGGCCTCAAGACGGGCGCATGACGTAGCGTCTTGATTCCGCTACGATAGGGTCGATAGGCGATGCCCACGAAGCCAAATCGCCGATTCGCTCCCAAGGCTGAGAATTCTTTGACTGCCGACGAACCACCAAACGAGCCGGAAATCGGCCAGGCTCGGCCGATTTCTCCCCGCAGGCAAGCCGAGAACTTCGTCCGCTCGGTAATCATCATGGAAGGGGCGATTCTCGTCGTCGCGATCGTCCTGGGGTGGATTTTTGGCGTTTCTCCCTGGCAAAGCGCCAGCTGGACGGCGAAAGATCCTGTGGCCGCGGGCTGGGCCGTGGGGATCGGCGTCGTCGCCACGTTGCCGCTGATCGCGTTTTTCTTCTTTTTGCGTTTCGACAAGAGCGTCGCGTCGGTCGAACTGCAGCGGTTGATGGAAACGCAGATTGTTCCCCAATTCTCCGGCGCCACCCTGCTGGAACTTGGCGCCGTTGCATTTGCGGCGGGCCTTTGCGAAGAGGCTCTCTTCCGCGGGTTCCTCCAATCCGGTTTAACGCAGATCTTGCCCGATCCTCTGGGAGGAGCGGCGACCGCGATTTTGATCGTCAGCATCTTGTTCGGCCTGGCGCACTTTCTTTCGCCCGAATATGCGGCGGCCGCCACGACGATGGGCTGTTATTTCGGCCTCCTCTTTTATTGGACCGACGACCTGATCACGCCGATCACCACCCACTTCCTTTACGATTGGTTTGCGCTGGTCTATATGCGCAACGAAGCGGCTCCGTCACCCGACGACGAATAGTCGCCGAGCCGGATTGGCGATTTCGGGCGAAACCTCTAATAATTAGGGGACATAGACGCACCTCTAACCTTGAGCCGAAAGCTGGCCGATGGAAACGCTGGATCTGAAGGACTTCGAATGGAAAACTGTAGTTCGTCGTCTCACGATGGACGACTTTGATCAGTTGATCGAGATGCAGCTTCGCTGCTTTCCCGGTATGAAGCCATGGAGCCGCGAACATATCCAAAGTCAGATCGACACCTTTCCGGCGGGCCAGATCTGCGTCGAAATCGACGGCAAACTGGCCGCATCGGCCAGCAGTCTGATCGTCGAATATGACCCGAATCTCGCCTGGCACAATTGGTCGGCAATCTCCGACAACGGCTTCATCCGGAATCACAATCCCAAGGGGGAGACCCTTTACGGGATCGAAATCATGGTCGATCCCGAGTTTCGGGGGATGCGACTTTCCCGCCGATTGTACGACGCCCGCAAAGAGCTCTGCCGCAATCTGAACCTTTCACGGATCATCATCGGCGGGCGAATTCCCGGCTATCACAAGCACGCCGATGAAATGTCGGCTCGAGAATATATCGACAAAGTGATCGAACGGGCCCTATTCGACCCGGTGCTGACCGCCCAACTTTCCAACGGCTTCGCGTTGCAGGGGCTGATTCCCAATTATCTTCCGGCCGACGAAGCCTCATGCGGCTACGCGACCTTTCTGGAATGGCTCAATCTCGACTATCGGGCGAACGCCAAACGCCGCTATCACCATGTCGTCGAGCCGATTCGTTTGGCGGTCGTACAGTACGAAATGCGGGCGGTAAAAGACTTCAGCGAATTCGCCACCCAGTGCGAGTTCTTCATCGACGTCGCGTCCGACTATAAGAGCGACTTCGTCGTCTTTCCCGAGTTGTTTACGACGCAGCTTCTATCCTGCGTGCCGCCGTCTCGCCCCGGGCTAGCAGCGCGGCAATTGGCCGAGTTCACGCCGCAATACCTCGACTTATTCACCGAAATGGCGGTCAAGCACAACGTCAACATCATCGGCGGATCGCAATTCGTGATCGAAGACGAGACCCTCTACAACATCTCGTACCTCTTCCGCCGCGACGGAACGCTCGGCAAGCAATACAAAATCCACATCACGCCGAGCGAGCGAAAATGGTGGGGCGTTTCGCCGGGAGATAAGGTCGAAGTCTTCGACACCGACTGCGGCAGAATCTCGATTTTGGTTTGTTACGACATTGAATTTCCCGAGCTAGTCCGAATCGCCGCCCAAAAGGACGCCGGCATCGTCTTCGTCCCGTTCAACACCGACACACGGCAAGGTTACCTGCGGATTCGCCATTGTGCGTTGGCGCGCTGCGTCGAGAATCACGTCTACGTCGCCGTTTCGGGATGTACCGGCAACTTGCCGTTCGTCGAGAACTCCGACCTTCACTACGCCCAGTCGGCGATCTTTACGCCGGCCGACGCCGAATTTGCTCGCGACGCGATCGCCGCCGAGTGCAATCCGAACATCGAAACGATGATCATCCATGATGTCGACGTGGAACAGCTCCGCCGCCACCGCGAAAGCGGTAACGTGCAAAACTGGAACGATCGCCGCCGCGACATTTACAAGGTCATCTACCGGGAAGATGACAAAGAGCACGAGATCTAAAACGAGTCGACGATCGTTTTTGCGATTTGCAACGAAGAAGTCGCCGCGGGACTCGGCGCGTTCAGCACGTTGATCATCCGCCCTTCCCGCTGAATCAGGAAGTCGTCGACCAAGTCGCCATTGGGTGCGATCGCTTGCGCCCGAATGCCGGCCGGCGCCGTCGAAATGTCATTCGCTTTGATGTCAGGGACAAGCCGCTGGAGCGAACGGACGAACGCCGCTTTCGAGCAGGAACGGTAGAACTCCTGCATCCCTGCTTGCCAGTGTCGCCAGACGAGGCTGCGAAAACCGCTGTAACTGAGCGATTCCCAGAGGTCCCCGAAGTTGACGTCCAGCTTTCCGTAACCTTCCCGCGCCATCGCCATCACCGCGTTGGGACCGCATTCGACGCCGCCGTGGATCATCCGGGTAAAGTGAACTCCCAAGAAAGGAAAGTTGAGGTCAGGGACCGGGTAGATCAAATTCCGGCAAAGCCGCTCCGCCTCGGGACGCAGTTCAAAGTATTCTCCGCGAAACGGTACGATCGTCGCCTCAGGTTTGGCGCCGGTCAGCCGCGCGACTCGATCACAGTAGAGCCCGCAACAGTTAATCGCAAACTGACCCACCAGCGAACCGGCGGTCGTTTCGACGGCGATTTCGCTCTCGCGTTCGACGATCTTCTCGACTTTCGCATTGAGCCAGATATCGCCGCCGCGCTCGCGAATCAGAGCCCCCAGTTTTTCGCTCACCTGGCGATAGTCGACAATGCCGGCCTCCGGAACATGGATCGCTTCGATCCCGGCGCAGTAGGGTTCTAGCTCCAATAGTCGCTCGCGACCAATTCGCTCGCACAGAACGCCGTTGGCTTGGCCGCGCTGGTAGATTCCTTCCAACCGCGGCAACTCGACTTTGTCGACGGCGACGATCACTTTGCCGCAGATGTCGTAGGGAATTGCCTGCTCGCGGCAGAACTCTTCCATGAGCGCCTTGCCGGCGCGGCAATTGGTCGCCTTTAGCGAACCCGGCTTGTAATAGATGCCGGAATGGAGCACGCCGGAGTTGCGTCCCGTTTGATGCGTCGCCAACGCACTTTCTTTTTCGCAAACGACGACGCGACGCCCCGGTTCACGCTGCAGCATTTCGTAAGCGGTCGCTAGTCCGACTATTCCTCCCCCGAGGACGATCGCGTCATACGACATTACGAATCATGCTCGCTGCTAGCTGAACCGAGCGTCTTCACCTTGCGTCCCAACTTCTGCTCGACCGAGTCGACTTTCGATTGCAGGCGCCCCGTTTGTCCGGCGCGATAATCGAGCTTCGCCGAGCAAGTAATTCGGTCGCAGTCGGCCGCCATCGCCTCCAAACAGGCCTTTAGGACCGCTAGCACCTGATCAATATCGCCTTCAATGATCGTTCCCATAGCATGGAGTCGATAATCGAGTCCACTTCTGTCGATAATATCGATGCTGCGGGCGACGTACTGGCTGACGCTATCCCCTTTGTTAAGGGGCGACATGCTGAATTCCAATAGTACCATGGCTCAATCAACGTTTCGCTAGCGGAAAAACTTTTACAATTCGTGAACCGGTTCACTTTTGAGACGAAAAGTGCCCTAGAGCCGGCAACACCCAATCACTAAACTACGCCCCCTTCAGTTTCGCCGAGTAAGGCGAGAGAACCCATAACCTAACTGCGGCGAAGTTTAGAAGACAAGCGCAGGACCTGGACGATGATTTCCGTAAACAGCGACAAGAAGACTATCCGATACGCGGCTTGCATCGCCGTAGGGATGACGGTCTGGTTGCTTTCTGGAGCGGGATCGGCTCAGGCCCAATATCAAGAAGCGTACCAGCGCGACCTCAACACATTAATCCCTGGGGAGGATTATTCTGGACCGCGCCCAACGTTTGGGATGTCCAACCTCTCGCAAATTGAAATGGTCGATGCGCAAGAAGGCCTGCCGTTTCCCGATCACCCGATTGAAGTCTCCGAGTACGAGCTGACGCAAGATCCTTTTTGCGGCTACGGCGACGACCAGTACGACTTCCAATTGCTGCCAACTGGACACATCTACAAAGCCCACCTGGCGAACGTCCAGGAATCGCGTCTGTCCGTAAAAATCGGCGACCTTACCGGCTTTCGCGGCAGCACTATCTTGGACGGCAATCTCGGTGGACGCTTCGGTGTCTTTCGCTACGGCAATCACGACCCATTCTTGCCGCAAGGCGTGCAATGGGACGTTGAAGGTTCTGCGAAGGTGCGACTCGACATTCCAGAAGATGTAGACGTACGCAGCGCCGACTTTCGCGCCGGCACCCAACTTACCTGGAGCTATCGAGACGCTCCTAATCACCGGACGCGATTCGGCTACTACCACCTCAGCTCGCACCTAGGGGACGAGTTCCTGCTGAAGAATCCGAGCTTCCCCCGGCTCAACTACTCACGCGACGTACTGATCCTGGGACACTCGATCTACCTGTCCGAAAAGGTCCGTGTTTACGGACAAATCGGCTGGGCGTTTTACTCGACCATCTCGGAGCCGTGGGAATTCGACTTCGGCTTTGAATGGGCGCCGACCCGGTCGACGGGCATTCGCGGCGAACCATTCTTCGCGATCGACGGACACTTGCGAGAAGAGGTCAACTTCGGCGGCAGCGTTACCGTGCAAACCGGCTGGGCGTGGGTCGGCGACGACTCCGGCCATCTACTCCGCATGGGTCTGAATTACTACAACGGCAATAGCAGCCAGCTTTCGTTCTACCAGTACTGGGAACAGCAGGTCGGTTTCGGCATCTGGTACGACTATTAATCGTCGTCCCCCAATTGCTGTCGCCCCTTATCGCCCCGACTTCGCACGCTCGACCGTAAAGGTCGGCGTGTTCGTTCCCGGCGTCACTTCCAGCTCTAGGCCAGACGTCTCGAATCTCTGATACTTCGAGTCGATCACTTTGCCAACTGGTTCGTCTCCGGTCGCCTGACGCGAAACGATCAGGACGCGATGCTTCCCCGGAACGGCGCCGTCGTCCGCTTCAAACGTCGAGATCACGAACTTTCCTTGGTCGTCGATCGAACCGCGTGCACTAATCGGCTGATCGAGCGAATCGAGTTCGACAGCGCCGCCAGAAAGCTCCTTCGCGGGCGATCCGTCGGGATAGACGATCGA
This sequence comes from Blastopirellula sediminis, assembly GCF_020966755.1. NCBI lineage: Bacteria > Pseudomonadati > Planctomycetota > Planctomycetia > Pirellulales > Pirellulaceae > Blastopirellula > Blastopirellula sediminis. The sequence continues at coordinate 77,666 of NZ_JAJKFT010000001.1, read as the reverse complement.
TCCATGAACGGGATATGTTCCATTGCTGCAGCCGAGAGTGATGGCAAGGACAGAAAAACCGCCACAGAGTATTACCGATCGCCAATATCCCATAAAGTTCCCCATGATTATGCAGAATATCGCTTCCAATCCCCCATCAGTTTAGTAGATTGGGAACCAAACGGAAACACTCTGAGAATTATTGCAAAATATTTTGCGACACCACGCTATTCGCAAGATCCGAAAGCCAAAGAAGCAGAGTTTCGCGACTCCCGTTTTCCCTACATGCCAGACGCTCTGAATTGAGCAATCGCATCGCGCCCATTCGCCCCGTGTCGGCGTCGATGCCTGAGATCCGCACCTCATGCATGCCGTCGGATTCTCCAATTCCTATTTTGAATCATGAAGGGCGAACTCTTGACTCATTATCATTTTTCTCGCCGCGCATTTACGCTGGTCGAACTTCTGGTGGTCATCGCGATCATCGGCGTCTTGATCGCACTGCTCCTTCCCGCCGTTCAACAGGCCCGCGAAGCGGCTCGGCGGATGAGTTGCTCGAACAACCTCAAGCAGATTGGGTTGGCGCTACACAATCACCATGACGTCTACGGCGTCTTGCCCAACAGTCGTCGTGATGGATACCAGAATTGGGTCGTCGATATGCTGAAGTTCCTAGAGCAGGGGAACCTGTCCGATCAATGGAACCGAAGCAAGAACTACTATCACGCAACGAACAAATTAGCCCGAGAAACGCCGGTGGATGCGCTCTATTGCCCTTCTCGCCGATCACCGATGTTGAGCGAAGAAGAGTCGCTGCAAAATGCAGGTGTGGAGAAAGCGGTTGGCATGGTTGCGGACTACGCCGCCAACATCGGAACCAGCAGCAATGACTACGCCGATAACGCCAACTTCGACGGCCTGTTTCGGCTTTATGGAAACGGCGGCCACGGCGCACCGCACGGCCTCGCCTTTCGAGACGTCACCGACGGAACGAGCAACACGATGTTGGTTGGCGAAAAACATGTCGACATCGCTCGCTTCGGCCAAGGATCTGCGGCCGACGGCGGGGGTTATAACGGCGATAACTTCAATTCGATGCGATTCGCGGGGCCCGGCAAGACGCTGTCTCGTTCTCCCCACGACACTTCGGTCGGGATCTTTGGAAGCTACCACCCCGGCATCTGTCAGTTCGTCTTTGTCGACGGCAGCGTGCGTAATATTCCGGTGACGATCAACGCGACGACGCTCGGCTATCTCGCTTCTCGAAATGATGGCGAAGTCGTGAACTACGACTTCTGATTCCGCGCGCTTTCACGGAACAAAGCCGGGCCGCCACAGCGTCGCCCGGCTTTTTCATTTTGAACCAACGAAGCTCTTTTGGGCGATCTCATCCGCACTCTGCGGGTCATTTGCCGGCGTAGCGAAGGACATTTTTTCCTTGCGAAAATTGCCACTCAATTCATGGCAAGGAGAATTCCGCGGCTCTAGACGGCATCTACAACAAACATCTTTCCGCAAAATGCCACAATACATTTGAAGAATTTTTTAAAGTTGTTATTTTGCATGTGAATTCCGATATTTTGTCAATTCTCATCGATTCTGTTTTTCTTTTCCAAGGCAATATCGCAATGGCTGACTCCTCGCTTCGACCGCAGGCGCGCGCCGGCTTTACGCTGGTCGAACTGCTCGTCGTGATCGCCATCATCGGCGTCTTGATCGCGCTGTTGCTGCCAGCTGTGCAACAGGCCCGGGAAGCGGCTCGCCGGATGAGCTGCTCGAACAACCTGAAGCAGATCGGCTTGGCGATGCACAATCACCATGACACCTACGGCACGCTCCCCTGCAGCCGCAAAGATACGTATCAAACGTGGCTGGTCGATCTCCTGCCGTTCATCGAACAGCAGAATCTGTATGAAAAGTGGGACTTCACCAAGAACATCTATCACGCCAACAACCAGGCAGCCCGCGAAACGTCGGTCGACGCCTTTTTTTGCCCTTCGCGACGGGACGGGACCGAATTGAGCAAAGATGACGTGAGCGACGACACGAACTACACGATCAAAGGGGCGGTCGCCGACTACGCTTGCAACGCCGGAACCAACAGTCCCGACTACTTCGACTCGTCGACCTTTAACGGCGTTTTTTTGCTGCTCGGACGAGGAGCAACCAAAGGCCTTGGGTTGCGTGACGTCACCGATGGGACGAGCAACACCTTCATGGTGGGCGAAAAGCACGTCCATCTCGATCACTTTGGCGAGAAGAGCTACGGCGACAGCGTCGCCTATAACGGCGACCATGGTCAGTCAAACCGCTATGCCGGGCCCAGTTATTCGCTCGCTCGCACCAAACGCGACACAAGCGGCAGCATCTTTGGAAGCTACCACCCCGGCGTCTGCCAATTCGTCTTCGTTGACGGCAGCGTTCGCAACGTCAACGTAACGACCAGCACGACCACCCTGGGTCGTCTGGCGGCACGCAATGACGGCGAGGTCGTCACGCTCGATTAGCCGCGAAGTCAAGGGGCTTGGCGAGCTCTCCGACGCTAACTGCTTAGCGCCATCACTTTCGGCAACACCATGGGATATGTTCATCCACTGGATGGACTTTCCCTCAGTTGCCTCTAGCGAGGACAATTTCGCCGAAAACATCCTCAGTACATTTGTAGATTTTTTTGTTCTTGTTACTTTTAAGATTGCAGCGCTATTCGGCGCGAATGCCCATCCATTTATCTCTATTTCTCTGGGTACACCCTGTATGTCCATGCTCCTTCGTCGCGACCGATCTCGGATCGGCTTTACCCTGGTTGAGCTGTTGGTGGTCATCGCGATCATCGGCGTCTTGATCGCACTTCTGCTTCCTGCGGTGCAGCAAGCCCGCGAAGCGGCCCGTCGCATGAGCTGCTCGAACAACCTGAAGCAGATCGGTCTGGCGATGCACAATCACCACGACACGTTCGGCCATCTGCCGAATGGTCGCAAAGACGTCTATCAGACTTGGCTGGTCGATATTCTGCCGCAGATCGAACAAGGGAACTTGTACGAAAAATGGGACCTGACGAAGAACTACTACAACACGGCGAACCAACTGGCTCGCGAGACTTCAGTCGAAGAATACTTCTGCCCGTCACGGCGTGACGGCAAAGGCCTATTGAGCGTCGGCGACATCCAAGACGGCAACACCAGCGTCGTCGTTAACGGGGCGCTGGCCGACTACGCCAGCAACGGCGGTACGACGGGAGCTGACTACTGGACTGACTCGACCTTCAACGGCGTCTTCTATCGCTACCAAGGCGAGCCAAGCTCGAAAGGGAATCAGAAAGGGCTGAACTTCCGCGACATCACCGACGGCTTGAGCAATACGCTAATGGTTGGCGAAAAGCATGTGAATCAGACCCGTTTCGGCGAAACCGGAGCCGGCGACGGCGGCGCGTACAACGGCGACCATGGCAACTCGACCCGCAAAGCTGGTTCCGGCTATGGCTTGGCCCGCACGATCAAAGACAACAGCGGCGCGATCTTCGGCAGCTACCATCCCGGCATCTGCCAGTTCGTGTTCGTCGACGGCAGCGTCCACAACATTCCGGTGACGATCAACCTGACCACGCTGGGATATCTGGCCGCTCGCAATGACGGTCAGGTCGTCACGCTCGATTAAGAGCCCCGCGTCAGCGCCCCATCTGCCCCTGAAGGCTCTGCGATCCCCAATCGCAGGGCCTTTTTTCGTGCGCGTATTTACGCCTGCGAGCTGCGCCGGAATCGCTCGTAGTAAAGGAGGCCCGCGATCGTCTTGCCGTCTTTGATTTGGCCGTCGCCGATCATCGAGATCGCTTCATCCAGTGAAACGACGAGGTTCTCGATCTCTTCCCCCGCTTCCCGCTCTGGCGCCCCTGCGGTTAGTCCCGTAGCGACGTAGACGAACATCCGCTCATCCATGATCCCTGGCGACGGATAGAACTTCACCAGCAGCTCGACCGATTCCGCGGTATAGCCAGTCTCTTCGGTCAGTTCGCGGGCAGCGGTAATTTCCGGCGGTTCATTCGGCTCAAGGGTCCCGGCCGGCAGTTCAATCAGCGTTTCTTCGACCGAAACGCGATAGTTGCGAATCAAGCAGATCTGGTCGTCGCCAACAATCGGCAAGATCACCGCCGCGCCCGGATGCCGCACGATATCGCGCTGGCGGCCATCATGCACAACCCGATCCACCGCGAAGCGAACTCCTTCATAGCGTCGATCGACCATTCCTCTTCCTTTTTCAAAATCTGCTGGGACCTGCGTGCGACGTCCGGTACATTGCCGATAGAGTCGCTCACCTTCGCACCTTTTCGGGAGCATACCAATGTCATCCACCGCCGTTAACCAGGGGTCGATGGTCGTTTCCTGTCTGCGCTACCATGACGCATCCGCCGCAATCGATTGGCTGTGCGACGTCTTTGGGTTTAAACGACACGCCGTCTATCACGGCGAAGGGGGTACGATCGCCCACGCGCAGCTCACCTTTTCCGGCGGCGGCATGATCATGCTCGGCTCGATCGAGAATGAGTCGGAGTGGGGAAAGCTGATCAAACAGCCGGAAGAGATCGGCGACTGCGAAACGCAAAGCGTCTATCTGGTCGTCGCCGACGCCGATGCGATCTACACGAAAGCGAAAGCCGCCGGAGCCAAAATCGTGATCGACATCAAGGATGAAGAGTACGGCGGCCGCGATTTTACCTGTCGCGATCTGGAAGGCCGTCTCTGGACGATCGGCACCTACAATCCATGGGAAACGTCTGACGAATAGCGTCGGCGCATAAAAAAAGGGACGAGCGATTGGCTTGTCCCTTTCTTGTCGTAGTCACATGCGATTAGCGTTGGCCACGGCCGCCACGCTGACCGCCTTCGCCACGAGGCCCGCCTTGTTGTCCGCCAGGACCGCCCTGCATCATCTGAACGCATTTGGCTTCCTGTTCGTCGGTCAAAATGGCCGCTAGTTCAGCGTTCACCTTTTGCTGCAGTGCGGCGATTTGCGCTTGCTGCTCCGGCGTCAGATTCAGCATCTGCTGCACGAACGAAGGCATCACTTCGCCGATTCGCGGCGGTCCCATCATGCCGCCTGGGCCCATGCCCATTCCCGGACCACCGGGGCCCATCCCTTGTCCACCCGGCCCTCCGGGACCACCTTGGCCGCCGGGCCCCATCCCAGGCCCACCTTGGCCGCGTTGGCCCCCTTGCTGGCCACGCAGGCTACTGGCCTGGCTGGCGAGGTAGGTTTGCAACTCGTCGGAGGTCACCACATCGTCTTTGTCGGCATCCGCGGCCGTGAACAAACGGAGCAAACGACGATCAGTCACTTCGTCCTTCGTCAGCTGACCATCTTGATTGGCGTCCAACTTCATCAGGCGAGCGATCATCTCGTCGGCGGAGCTGTTGCCGCGTTGATTGCCGCCCGGTCCGCCAGGACCTCCCGGGCCACCCGGACCGCCGGGGCCTTGCGCCCAAAGGGAAGTCGACGCCAAACCAAACGCCGCGGCCAAGGCCAGCGACTTCACAAAATGCCATCTCATGTTCCAAACTCCTGAAGAAAAGAAAGTCCGCCTTAGCGAGGGGCGCGACGGGTCGAGGGGAAGTTGCGATCGTCCGGGGTACGGCCGATGACGAAGTCAAAGCTGGCCGCCAATTCGCCGATCTTGGATCCGGGAACCGGCGTGAAATCGGCCGTAACCAATTCACGATCAATCACGTCTCCGGCGCTGCGGTAAATGCCGTCGCGAGCGTTCCCTTCGGCGCCGCGAACGAAGATCTGCGTCGTCAATACTTCGCGTCCGCCGACTTTCACCTTCGCGTGAATATGTCCAGCCGGACGGCCCGGATAAGGAACCGGCTTGATCGTGCGGAAACGATACTCGCCGGTCGAGGCCGTTTCAAAGCGACCAAAGCCCTGGAAGTTCTTATCCTGTTGGCTCTGTTTCGTGCGGCTGTCGGCCGTGTGCAGATAGACCGCGTTGGCGTCGCACTGCCAGATTTCGACCGTCGCATTGCGAATCGGCTCACCGCTGGTCGACAACACGCGTCCCGTCAGATGCGTGATCTCGCCCACTGCAGGCGTCAGACTGTCGCCGATGATGATCAGGTCGTTGTCTTGATCAAGCGGCATCTTGTCCGGATAGAACGGCCCTTCCGTCATCGACGGAGAAGGAAACAGATAATCGGCGAACAGCCCGCGGGTCGTAAAACAAGCGATGCCGAAAGCTCCGGCCATCCAGCGACGGCGCGAGAACGAATTCGATTGATTCATAGTCAACAGAGTTCCTTGGATGAGTAGATGCGACTTGGGCGTTTCGGCGCCGCCCAGTTACATCCGTTAAACTAATTAAACCGTAGAAAGTTCCGCGAAGCGGGGAAATTGTCAAAAAACGCTACGAAATGAGACGTTAGCGAAAATCTTCCTGCCCAATTTCACCGTCATTGTTACGGTCCAAGACCGGAAACAGGCGGGGAGGACCATCAAATTCCTCTTTGGTGACTTTGCCGTCCTTGTTGCGATCGGCGCGAGCCATCACCTGCTCGTAGCTCAACTGTCGCCCAGGTCCCATCGGCGAACCGGCGGCCCCGCGCGGCTCGCTCGCTTTGCTGGTCGAAGTGATTTGTTCGTTCTTCACCGGCTCGTCGCTCTTCAGCGTGCTGGCGAAAAACTTGTCGACCATCTCGGTCACATCCGCACCCCCAAAACCTTTGCCATGCCCGGCGCCTTCGATCGTATGAAAGTGGACCGGCAGGTTCGCCTTCTTGAGCGCATCGTACAGTAGCACGCTTTGGCTATGCGCGACCGTCGGGTCGACGTCCCCATGCACGATCAGAAACGGCGGCGTTTTTGCACTGATGTAGTTGATCGGATTCGCCTTCGCCGCCTTCTCTTTGTTTTCGAGAATCGGCCCACCGATCAACTTCGACTCAGGCGAATCAGGAGCGTCATGACGACGACGCGCATTCGCCGGTTTCCCTTCGTCCATCTTCAACAGGTCGGTCGGTCCGTAGTAATCGCAGACCGCCTGGACGCGGCTCGAAACGTCGAGATGCTCTCCGACGTCAAAGTTCTCGGTATCGCTGGTCGTCCCCAACATCGCGACCAGGTGCCCACCGGCCGAACTTCCCCAGACGCCAAAGCGATTCGGATTGATCCCATACTTCTCCGCATTGGCGCGCAGCCAGCGGACCGCCGCTTTGCAGTCTTCGATCTGGGCCGGGAAGACCGCTTCGCCGCTCAAGCGATATTCGACGCTCGCGACGGCGTATCCTTCCGAAGTCAGACGACGCGCGGGACAACCATCTTTGGTTCCGGCCATCCAACCGCCGCCATGAATCCAGATCACCAACGGCAGCGACTTGTCCGCCTTCTCCGGCAGATAGAGATCGAGCTTCAGCTCTCGATCCCCGATCTTGGCGTAGGTCAGGTCCTTTTTCATCTCGGTTCCAGCAGGGACTTGTCTCGGCGGCTGCGCCAGAACCGTCGTCGAAAGAATCGACGCAACTACCAGCGATGCCGCGTTCATCACTTTGCCCATCATTGTACGTCTCTCCCCAAATTCGATGTGAAGTCGACTTTGCCGTTAACTACGGAACGCATAGGAGCGAAAGAAGTTTCGCGCTGAAACCAAAGGGGGTGGAGAATTTCGAATGGCCCGCATGCACCAAACACAGGACAATCCCCAAGCGTTCCCCCCTATCCTGCGAATCGACGTCCTGAAAAGATGAGATTTTCCCCTTCCTCTTGCCGCGGCTTTCTACCCGGATAAAATCCCCCATCGTGAAAACCGCATAGGAGAATCGCATGCAAGCGACGGCACGAACGCTCTGTACCGCGTTTGAAGGGTTTCGGAAAATCGGATCGGGCGAACTCGCTGCGGTCGCTCCTGCAGTCTGGCATGCGCTGCAGGCGGAAGACCATCCCGAGGTCCTGGTCTACGACGACGCGACAGGGCATCTAGTCGATTTCGACTTTTACGGCAGCCTTGAGGACGTGCTGGAGCGGCTCGAAATGGCGGCTCGCTGGGCCAGCGAAGATGCGAAGCCGAAAACGCCGCGCGGCCGAGGTCGCCCCAAACTGGGCGTCGTGGCGCGAGAAGTGACTCTCTTACCGCGACACTGGGCTTGGCTCGATACGCAGCCCGGCGGCGCATCGGCAGCGCTGCGACGATTGGTCGAGGAGGCGAAACGCATCAGCGGCCCTGCCGATCGAGTTCGCCAATCGCAGGAAGCCGCTTATCGATTCATGTCCGACATGGCAGGCGACCTGGTCGGATTTGAAGAGGCGTCGCGGGCCCTCTTCGCCGCCGACATCGCCCGATTCGACGAAATGTCGGCGACCTGGCCGAGCGACGTTCGCGACTACATCAAACGTCTGGGCGCCGACGCGTTTGCTCCGCCTCCGCCGATGTAGGGCAGGCCGTGCCTGCCAAAATATGAACGCTTGGACTTCGGCAGGCACGGCCTGCCCTACTACAGCCTTACTCGGCGTAGAAGGCTTTCACCGCGCTCCACGTGACGTGCGGATGATCGGTCGCGAACGACATGAAGCCGAGATCGAGCAACTTCAGGTAGATCGCTTCGCTCGCGCCGCCGTAGGGAAGCGTTTGAAACAAGATGCCATGCTTCCGAAGTTCGTCACCACGCGCGATTAGGAATGCGTCCGACTCTTCAAACGGATTGGCGTCGATTCGCTCGATCTGGTCGGCAGGCTTGGTCAGGTGAACATGGATCTGCAACTGCGTGACGTCAGCGAAATCGGTCGCACGAAGCTCTTCAAACCGTTTTTCCAAACCGGCGTCGTCGCCGCGCATCCACAAGAGCGTTTGCGACTGCGGCGAAAGCTTCTTCCATTCCCTCAGTTTCGGATAGAGAGTCGACGCGAAGATCACCTGGCTTTCGACTTGTTCTTTCTTCACGAGCGCCGCCAGTTGCGGTAGGTCAGCGTCTTTCCAATCCAGATAGAGTCGCCGCGACGGGTCTTTTCGCATCAGGGCGAAAACCTCGGCCAAGGTTGGCGTCTGACGCCCCTCGAAACTGGTCCCCTTCCAAGACCCGACGTCCAGCTTTCGCAGCTGGTCTAGAGTCAGATCTTTTACCCCCTGCTTCGCCAACTCCGGCGTCACGTCTTTGACGACTCGGGCGAAGTTCGCGTCATGAAACGCGACGATCACGCCATCCTTCGTGGTTCGCACATCCGCTTCCGGAATGCAGTTCAGACTCCAGCCCAGCTCAAACGCTTCGAGCGTATTCTCTTCCGACAGTTCGCCAGCGCCGCGATGCGCCTGCACGACGAACTCTTCGATCGGCTGGTGATCGCGAACGTTCCACGACGCCTTCTCCTGCGCCAAAACTGCGCCGAAAATACCCAACCAGACCAGTCCCGTCGTCGCCGCAGTCCGAATCATCGCGTGTCATCTCTCTGGATCGATCCATTAGCCATTGCCGACCGGTTTCCCTGTGCGGAAACCGGTCACGTGGAACCCAGGCTAACCCGCGCTGGCGCGGCCGTCGAGAATGGCCTGTAACTCTCCAAGACTTCTTCATCAAGAAATAAAAAAGCCGAAAGCAAGTTCCCCTGCTTTCGGCTTGTGCGATTAGCGGTCGCCGCCGGTCTTCCGTTTCGGCTTGCCGCCAAACGGGCGTTTTCCGCCGGGGCGTTTCGCTCCGCCGCGGGGGCCTTGGCCGTACGACTTCGGACGTTCGCCGCCCGATTCGGCTCCTTCCGGAGCAAATCCACCGCCGCTACGGCCGCCGCCATGTTTACCGGCTGCGTTGCCGCTGTGGCTGCGTTTGCCGCCGGGTCGACCGTACGGCTTGCCATAGTTACGACGCGGGCCATTTCCGCCACCACCGCTGCGCGGACCGCGCGAACGGGGTTCGACGTGGAACGGGTGATCGGCGTCGACGACGATCGACATCCGAATCAGTCGCTCGATCGCTCGCAGCGCACCGATTTCGCCCAGATCGCAGAACGACAGCGCGATACCTTCGCGACCGGCGCGACCGGTTCGCCCGATGCGGTGGACGTAGCTTTCCGGATCAATCGGCAGATCGTAGTTCACAACGTGCGTCACGCCGTCGACGTCGATGCCGCGAGCGGCGACGTCGGTCGCGACCAACACTTGCGTGCGACCGCTGCGGAAGCTTTCAAGCGCCCGATTACGCTTGTTTTGCGTCTTGTTGCCGTGAATCGCATCGCTGCGAATTCCGGAGGCGTTCAAATCTTTGGCCAAGCGATCGGCGCCATGCTTGGTCTTGGTGAAGACCAGCGTCCGGCCAACCCCTTCCCCTTGCAGCGAGTGCTCGAGCAGCGCCTTCTTGTCGCCATGGCTGACGTACATCACGCGTTGCTCGACCCGTTCCGCGGTCGTCGATTCCGGAGCGACTTCGATGCGAACCGGATCACGCAGCAAACCTTCCGCCAACTGAGCCACCTTCGGCGGCATCGTGGCGGTGAAGAAAACGGTCTGACGTTCTTTCGGCAGTTCGGCGATGATCGTCTTCAACGCCGGCAGGAATCCCATGTCGAGCATGCGATCCGCTTCGTCCAGCACGAAGGTCGTGGCTTGGCTCAGATCAACGTAGCCCTGATCCATCAGGTCGATCAAACGACCCGGAGTCGCGATCGCGACATGCACACCGCGTTTCAAAGCGCGGACCTGCGGGTTCTGACCGACGCCGCCGAAGATAGTGGTCGAACGGAACTTGATGTTGCGGCCGTAGGTGCGGAAGCTTTCGGCGATCTGCGTCGCCAGTTCGCGGGTTGGAGACAAGACCAACACGCGAGGAGCGCACGGATCGGCGCGACGGCGTCCTTGTTCCAGCGCGTTCAAAATCGGCAGCGCAAAGGCGGCGGTCTTACCGGTGCCGGTTTGAGCGCAACCGATCAGGTCGCTCCCATCCAGCAGGTGCGGAATCGCCTGACCCTGAATCGGGGTCGGCGTGTGATAGTTCTCGGCGGCCAGCGCATCTTGGATCGCGTCGCTCAGCTGCAATTCACGGAAACTAGAAATACTCAATTCAATCCTAACCTGTTTAAGTGCAATACGACCGCCGTGAGCGCAGTCCTCGATCGATCGAGGACCAGAATGGTCAACTCCAGCGGCAACTGGCGGCGTCAACGACGTACTGTGATCGGAAGATCAACGCGCGGCATGACGCACGTGTCGAGAGACGCAAAGATCCGCTACTTGCAGATCGGCCGCGAGCTGGTCGCGTTCATTCGGCCTGTCATTACAGATTCGCAAGCCCAAAGGCGAGCGGCCGAATGAAAGGAAGCGATTAATGCCAGTCTGAAATCTTGAACGCCGAGGCGATTCCAAGGAAGCCTGGCCAAAAGATTGAAGTAGATCAACCGACGTCTCTCTTGGACGCCGGTGCGTGCTCAACTCTGAACCGGACAAGATTTCCTCCAGCCGTGTTCAAGTGACGAATTGTAACCTCCTACGTAGATTTGGATAGGGGCAAAATAGTTTCCCTCGCACGGAATGCCGCAATGGCGCCGGATCACCCGAAAAGTCATCCCCCAGAACCCCACAAAAGCCCGAAAAGGGAGGTTTTTTCCTTATTCTGACGCTTACCGAGATGGACAGTCGCGGTTGGCGTCTTCGGCTAGATCCGTACAATCGAGGGAGCCGTATCCGTTTTCGTGGGGAGATAACTGTTGAGCACGCCCCTGTTAATCGCCGCCAGCGTGATCATTCCACTTGTCTGGGGCTGGGGGACGTATCTCGTCTTTGCGTGGCTTTGGCCACCGACGCCTCCGCGAGAGGACGTCGATAACCGCGATCAGCCGCGTCCGCCCGGTCCTCCCTTCGACTATCAGATCTAAGGGGACCGCATGATGCTCTCGCCCGAAATGCAGGAATTTCTCCGCTACGCCCCGATCGGATTTCTGGTCGGCGCTTACGGAACGTTGGTGGGAGCCGGGGGGGGATCAGTCCTGGTTCCGATCCTGCTGATGATGATGCCGGACGAGTCTCCGGCCAAGATTACCGCGATCTCGTTAGCGGTCGTCTTCTTTAACGCCTATTCCGGCACGATCGCCTACATGCGAATGGGGCGAATCGACTATCGTGCTGGGACCATCTTCACCGTCGCAGGCATTCCCGGAGCGATCCTCGGAACAATGCTGGTCCGCACGATGCCGCGTCAATTATTCGATCCGATCTTTGGAACGCTGTTGGTTTTGATCGGCGGCTGGCTCTTTGCGAATCCGCTCGGTTCGACCAACGTCGACGAAGATACCGACAATCCGATTGCCGGAACGCGGATGCTGATCGGTTCACTCGGCAGCGCCTATATCGGCGTCGTATCGAGCTTGCTCGGGATCGGCGGCGGGATCATCCACGTGCCGTTTCTGATTCGTGCGCTGCATATGCCGCCCCATTTCGCAACCGCTACTTCTCACTTCGTGCTGACGTTCATCGCGCTCACGGCGACGATCACGCACGTTTGCGAGGGAGAGTTTCAGGGCGAACTTTCAACCACCATGTATCTGGCGGTCGGCGTAATGATGGGAGCGCCGCTTGGCGCCGCGATTTCGACCAAGCTAAAGGGCTCGCTCATCGTGAAGATGCTGGCGCTGGCCCTCTGCTTTGTCGGCGTCCGCTTGCTTATCCGAATGTTCTAAGCGCGTTTATTGCAAGAACAACCGATACGCCGGGTTGTCGGTCTCATCAACGCACGGATAAGCCAGGCCGCTGAGGAACTGTTCGAATCCGGCCATCTCGCTATCCGGCACCTGAATTCCGGCCAAGATGCGGCCGACGTCGCCCCCTTGGCTGCGATAGTGGAACAAGCTGATATTCCAGCTCGGCGGCATGTGCGACAGGAACTTCATCAGTGCGCCCGGCCGTTCCGGAAAGTCAAAACGGTAGAGTCGCTCGTTAAGCACATGCGGACTCCGACCTCCAACCATATAGCGGACGTGCATCTTCGAGAGTTCGTCATTCGTCAGATCGACCGCGACGAAACCATGTTCGTTGAGTTTGTCGATCGTTTCCGCCGTATCCTGACGGCTGGAAGTCGTCAAACCGACAAAGACGTGCGCCTGGGAATTGTCGGCCATGCGATAGTTGAACTCGGTGATTCCCCGCGCTCCCAGGATTTCGCAGAGACGTTTGAAGCTCCCCGGCTTTTCGGGAATCGTCACAGCGAACAGCGCTTCTCGCTGCTCACCCACTTCGGCTCGCTCGGCGACGAAGCGAAGGCGATCGAAGTTCATGTTGGCGCCGCAGGTCACCGCGATCAGGTTTTCGTCGGTCGTCCCCTTCTCCGCCACGTACTTCTTCAGCCCCGCGACGCTAAGCGCTCCGGCAGGTTCCAGAATGCTGCGGGTGTCTTCAAATACATCTTTGATCGCAGCGCAAACCGAATCGTTATCGACGATGACGAACTCATCGACCAGCGCCTGCGTGATGCGGAAAGTCTCCTCGCCGACAAGCTTGACCGCCGTGCCGTCTGAAAAGAGTCCGACTTCGCTCAGCTGAACCCGCTCGCCAGCGGCGACCGATTGAACCATCGCGCTAGAATCGGCGATCTGCACGCCGATCACTTTGATCTCCGGTCGCACCGCTTTCACGTAAGCGGCGACGCCGGAGATGAGACCGCCGCCACCGATGGCGCAAAAGATCGCATGAATTGGATGCTGCAACTGCTGCAGGATCTCCATTGCGATCGTTCCTTGCCCGGCGATCACATCGGGATCGTCGAACGGATGAACAAAGGTCAACCCTTGTGCGGCCGCCATTTCGGTCGCATAGGAGTAGGCGTCGGTATAGCTTTCTCCGTGGAGCGTCACTTCGCCGTGGAACGCGCGGACCGCTTCGATCTTCAGCTTGGGGGTCGTCACCGGCATCACGATCTGCGCGCGGCACCCAAGACGATGAGCGCTGAGCGCGACTCCTTGCGCGTGATTTCCGGCCGAAGCGCAGATGACGCCGCGCGACAGTTGCTCCGGCGTCAGATGCGCCATCTTGTTGTAGGCGCCGCGCAGTTTGAAGCTGAACGACGGCTGGCTATCCTCTCGCTTCAGCCAGACGGCGTTACTGAGCCGCTTCGACAACCGCGTCGCTTCTTCCAGCGGCGATTCGATCGCCACGTCATAGACCCGTGCGTTCAAAATCTTCAGCAGATAGTCGGTCAGGCCAAGGGGCGAATCGCCCGACTTTCCAGCAGGGGCAAGTTGATTATGCGGAGTTTGGCCAGGGCCGAGCATAAAGGTCTCTAATGCGAAAGTATGGAACTTCACTTTGATTATAACGAGCGACTCACCGTTCACCTGCATGGCGCCCCCAAAGAGCGATTTCTAAAATCGGTTTGATTCTTTCTTTTATTCGTTGCGCCGCACCAACTTGCCCTCCCCAACCGGATTGCGTTAATAGGAAATGAGGGCGAGTCGCGAGCGAGTGCGGAGAAGCGCAGCTCGGCTATCGATTTTCCACCAGACGTCAGGAGGCGGTCAGCATGCAATATCGACAACTCGGCGGATCGGGGCTGACGGTCCCCGTTTTGAGCTTCGGCACCGGCACCTTCGGCGGCGGAGGAGAGTTCTTCAAGGCTTTTGGAAGTTCCGACGTCGCCGAAGCGACCCGCCTGGTTGACATCTGTCTCGACGCAGGGCTGACGATGTTCGACTCGGCCGACATCTATTCGCAAGGCGCTGCGGAAGAGATTCTTGGCCAGGCGATCAAAGGACGTCGCGACCAGGTTCTGGTCTCGACGAAGGGAACGTTTCGCATGGGAGACGGTCCCAATGACGTCGGCTCCTCGCGATTCCACCTGACCAAGGCGGTCGAAGCGAGTCTGCGACGTTTGGGCACCGACTACATCGATCTCTATCAACTGCATTGCTTTGATGCGACGACTCCGGTCGAAGAAACGCTGATGACGCTCGACGATCTGGTTCGGGCTGGAAAGATTCGCTACATCGGCTGCTCGAACTTCTCCGGCTGGCACTTGATGAAGTCGCTCGCCGTCTCCGATCGCTACGGCCTATCACGTTACGTCGCCCATCAGGCCTACTACTCTCTTGTCGGTCGCGACTATGAGTGGGAATTGATGCCGTTGGCCTTGGATCAAAAGGTCGGCACGGTCGTCTGGAGCCCGCTTGGTTGGGGCCGACTTACCGGCAAGATTCGCCGTGGTCAGCCGCTCCCCGAGAACACACGACTGCAGAGCCAGATTGCCCGCGATATTGGCCCACCCGTCCCAGACGAACGAGTCTATGACATCATCGACGCGCTCGACGACGTCGCCGCGGAAACCGGGAAGTCGGTTGCGCAGATTGCATTGAACTGGGTGCTGCAGCGTCCGAGCGTTTCCACGGTGATCATCGGGGCTCGCACCGAAGAGCAATTGAAGCAGAATCTCGACGTCGTCAGTTGGGTCCTGACGACGGAGCAAATCGCGCAGCTCGACGCTGCGAGCGAAACGACGCGCGCATATCCCTATTGGCATCAGCTCCAGTTTGAAGAACGGAACCCACGTCCCGTTTAGTCGGCTGACCGTCACAACCGTATTAAAGCGATTTCCCTGATCCTTCTCATTGAGATCGGACGGGGCTTTTCGTTGTTTCGGCAGTTCGGCCACAGATGCGATCGTTTGACTGCCCAGGGGCGCGACGTAGATTTGCCAGATTTCTCTCAGCAAATCACCCTTTTTTTGGCAGAGGCTTGCGGTCGATGGCCATTCCTGAAAAAACGCCTGCTCCACTCAAATGGTTGGACGACAACTGGCCCTTCGCCGGCGCCGTGTCGATGCTGTTTCTGATCGGAATGCTGCCGCTGGTCGCCGGAGTTTGGAGCTTCGCGCTCGTTCTGGTTTTCCTCCAATTGATCGTCTACCAAATCCACCAGTTGGAAGAGCATCTGGGAGATCGCTTCCGCCGCTTCGTCAACGAGACGGTCGCCGGAGGCCAAGAGGCGCTGACGCCGCGGGCCACCATGTGGATCAACGTCGGCTGCGTCTGGATCGTTTACTTCGTCGCGCTGCTGATGGCCGGGCTGTTTGACGTCGGCTGGGGTTTGATCGCCGTTTATACGATGTTGCTGAACGCGTTGGCGCATGTCGCGATGACGCTGGCGCTCCATCGCTACAACCCAGGCCTCTGGACCGCAATCTTTTTGTTTCTGCCGGTCGGCGGATTCACATGGATTATCTTGAGCGAATGCAACGGCCTAGGAATGATCGCCCATATCGTCGGTCTGGCGACTGCGCTGGCGATCCATATCGGCATCGTCCTGAGCGTGAAACATCGCGAACACATGCTGACCCACCTGGCGTAAGCCCGCGGTGCAGCCGTGCGAAAAAGAAGGTAAACTCACCGCAAACCGTATCTTGTCGTCGCAGGGCGGCGTCGCTTGTATGGAGTGCGTCTGGATGAAAACGTTCTTCGCTTCGAAAATGCTGTGCATTGGCCTCGTCGTCACGATGCTTTCGGTCGGCTGCTCGCCTGCGGAAAAACCGACCGAACCGAAGACTCTGACCGTCGCTATTTCGCCGGACATTCCCCCCTATGTTCTGGACAAGGCGACCAGCGGACTTGAAGTCGATCTGATGAAGATCGCCTTTTCGGAGTACGAGTTGAGCTTCGTCCAGCTTCCCTACGAAGAGCTGGAAAAGGCAGTACCGGAGAAGAAAGCGGAAGTCTCGGCCGGCGTTCGCCAAGAGCATGAAAACCAGTTCGACTCGAACGATTTCATTGGGTTTTCCAACGTCGCGATCGCCAAAAAGTCGGCCAACATCAAGATCGAGAAGATCGCCGACCTCGCTCCGTACGAAGTGCTAACCTGGCAAAACGCTTACCTGGACTTGGGGGGCGAATTTGAAAAGATGTACGCTCCTGCTGGTCCCGACCGGGCGAAATACAAGGAAGTCGCCGACCAGAAGATCCAAGTCGAAGATTTCTGGAAGTCGGACAACGCGGTAATCGTAATCGATCAAAACATTTTCAATCACTTCTCGGAGTCGCTCGGTCATTCGCTGGACGACGTCCAGGTCTTTGACCTCTTCCCGGCAGTTACCAACTTCAAAGTCGCTTTCGCCGACGAAAAGCTCTGCATCGAGTTCAACAATCGAATTCGTCAGCTCTGCAAGAACGGCGAGTATCAGAAGCTGCTGGACAAATACCAGGTCCAATTGCCGGAAACGCCCTGCGACGAAGCGAAAGGGGAGAACTAGTCGCTAGAGTTTCTAGCCGCGAGTCGCGAACCTAATGCGCGAAAACGTCGGAGATGCTCGGCTGGCGGCGAAGGATCGCAGTGATTCGGCAAGACTCCTTCCAGATCGTACGCCAGCGCCGCGTGGACGCTGGCCGGAATCTGCTGCGGCTCTGAATTAAAGATGTCAGGGGGCAATCTGGCCGCTCCCCGATAGCTGACGAACAGATCGCCGCTGAACAGCAATCGCCGCTCGGGAGCGTAGTATCCCATGTGCCCGCCGGTATGCCCCGGCAAATGGACCGCTTTCAGCCCTTGCCAAACGTCGAGCATGTCGCCGTCATCAAGCAATCGGTCCGGCGTAAATCGCTGAAAGCCGAGGATCGGCCTTCCAAACGTTTCCAGCCACTGCGCAACGCGGGCCTTGCCGGGATAATTGGATTTGCCCGCATACTGTTCGGCGTCCAATCGTGGCGCAGCGATCCAAGCGCCGTAGCGCCGCGCAATCGTCTTCACGTTCAAGATGTGGTCGAGATGACCATGCGTGACGATAACGCCGCGAATGGGAAAGCGATTCCAACTGCGCCGCGCAAGCGCACGTTGCAAGAGCCGCAAGCCACCGATAAATCCAGCGTCGATCAGATAGAGTTCTTCTCGATCGCGCAGGACGTAGAAGTTGATCGCCGGAGCGCGTACCTGAAGTATCGTTCCCTCTTCCGTCGGATTCATCGCGTTGGTCATTGGATCGTACTGGCCCCGTTCTTGCCGTCGCCCCCATCATCGCTGGAGCGGACTTTTTCGTCAAAGCGGACAGCCCTAGCGAACATGCGGCACAGCGCCAAAATCTGAGAAATGAAGCACGAATCAATCAGTTTCAGCAACCAGCGGAATATCCTGTTCGACCGGTTCCCCTCCGGCGTGCGGAATCGCTTGCGACCTGCGGCGATGGTACTAAGATGACCTACGATAAGTCCCTCGCTTCAAACGGCGTTTCCCCCCTCCATTCCAGGCTTTATCCTGTGACTCGCAATCTTCTTTCGCTCGCGTCGCTACTCTCTCTCACGATCATTCTGTCGACCGCTGCCGCTGTGGACATCGATTCGCTTCGCGTTCCGGCCTCACCGATCGCCGACGCACTGCAGTATGTCGGCCCTGCGATCCGCGAAGAGAATTACACGATCTGGGGCGCGGCGCCAGTAATCGATGACGAAGGGAAAACCCATCTGTTCGCCGCGCGCTGGCCGGAAGGAAACGTCGATCCAGCATGGCGCAAGTCAAGCGAGATCGCGCACTACGTCGCCGACAGCCCCGCCGGACCGTTCCAGTTTAAAGACGTCGTCGTCGCAGGAAGCGGCGTCGCGGGAGCTTGGGATCGCTACGCCCCTCACAATCCCGAGGTCAAGCGATTCGGCGACAAGTATGTCCTCGTCTACATCGCCAACAGCGACTACCGCCAGCCTCCTCATCCGCTAAATCAGAAGATCGGCATGATGGTGGCATCCTCTCCCGATGGTCCGTGGCGGAAAGTGGGTAAGGACGGGCTAATCCTC
This sequence comes from Blastopirellula sediminis, assembly GCF_020966755.1. Taxonomy (NCBI): domain Bacteria; kingdom Pseudomonadati; phylum Planctomycetota; class Planctomycetia; order Pirellulales; family Pirellulaceae; genus Blastopirellula; species Blastopirellula sediminis. The sequence continues at coordinate 58,973 of NZ_JAJKFT010000001.1, read as the reverse complement.
GATAACGCGCCGGATCACTTTTCCGCCGGTCGGCAAGTCGTAAACCCTGCGATCGTTCAGGTTGGCGATAAGTACCACCTCTATTACAAGACGTCGACGCGTCAAAACGGCAAAACGCAGACCTACTTTGGACTCGCGATTGCGGACCAATTGGAGGGCCCCTATCGTCATCAACCGGAACCTGTTACCGCCGACGGCGTGGTAATTGAAGATGCGTCGGTCTTTACCTGGGATGGCAAAGTCTGCTTGTTGACCACCGACAATCATGGCGACGTCACCGGACTAGAAGGAGGACTGGCGCTTTGGGTCAGCGAGGATGGAATTCGTTTTCGTCCTGATTGGATCCAACTCGGCATGCGGCTCTTCTCGGACTACCTTCCGGACTTCGATCAAAAACCGCTCCGTCGGATCTACGGCAATCGCCCCAAAGCGGAACGCCCCAAGGTGCTGACGATCGACGGCCGCCCTGCCTATTTGTACGTCGCTTCCGGCTTTACGTACGACGGGACGTCGCGCTGCATGAACCATGCGTTCAAGATCAACCTGCCGCCCGACGTTGGCCCGACTCCGGAAGTTTCGGCCGCCGTTTCCACCAACGCCAAGCGTCCCAACATCGTCTTCTTCCTGGTCGACGACATGGGTTGGCAAGATACGTCGCTGCCGTTTCATACCGAAACGACGGCGCTCAATCGGCAATACCGCACGCCGAACATGGAACGCCTGGCCGCCGATGGAATGAAATTCACCCAGGCCTATGCCTGTGCGATTTGCTCGCCGACGCGGATCAGTTGGATGACCGGCATGAACGCCGCTCGGCACGGGGTCACCTGCTGGACGCTGCGAAAGGACGTTTCGCCTTCCGGCAAACATCCAAATCTGCAAGAGCCGACCTGGAACCTGAATGGGCTGAGTCCAGTTGCCGGAATCCCCAATACCGTGCAAGCGACCACGTTGCCGTCGCTGCTGCAAAAATCGGGCTACAAGACGATCCATATCGGCAAAGCCCACTTTGGCGCGAAAGGGACGCCAGGCGAAGATCCGAAGAACCTCGGCTTCGACGTGAACATCGCCGGACATGCCGCTGGCGGACCTGGCAGTTATCACGGCAAGCATAACTTCAGCGCGGCGTGGCGCAACGCAGATCGAATCTGGGACGTTCCGGGGCTGGAAGCGTATCACGGCCAAGATATCTTTCTAACCGAGGCGCTGACGATCGAGGCGAACAAGGAAATCGACAAAGCGGTCGCAGCGAACCAACCCTTCTTCCTGTACATGGCCCACTATGCGGTCCATGCGCCTTGGGAAAATGACGATCGCTACGTTGAGAACTACCAAGACGCCGAGCTGCCGGGCCTGGGCAAAACGCTGGCGACGATGCTCGAAGGAATGGACAAGTCGCTGGGAGACATCCTGGCGAATCTTCGCCGCCATGGCGTTGAGGACGATACGATCATCGTCTTCATGTCGGACAACGGGGCGCCCCAAAACGTTCCACGCAACCTGCCGCTCCGCGGTCACAAGATCTCGCCGTACGAAGGGGGCGACCGCGTGCCGCTAATCGTCAAATGGCCCGGCGTGACCCAGGCCGGATCGACGACCAGCGACTACGTCTTGATTGACGACATTTTTCCGACCTTCCTTGAACTGGCGCAGATCGACGGCGAGCATCCCAGCGACGGCGTCAGCTTCGTCCCGCAACTAAAACAAGCCGAAACGATCCCCGGTCGCGGACGTCCTCTCTTCTGGCACTATCCGAATCTCTACAACCAACCTCCCTTCAGTTCCGTCCGCCAGGGAGACTGGAAGCTGATTTACCATCACGCCTCGCAGAAGTTCGAGCTCTTCCAGTTGGCCGACGACATCGGCGAAAAGACGAACCTGGCCGAAAAAATGCCTGACAAAACGCGTGCGCTCGCCCAAGTTCTGTCTGACTATCTCCGTTCCGTTGATGCTGCGATGCCAATCGTCAAAGCGACCGGCAAACCAGTCCCTTGGCCGGACGAAGCGCTCTAGCAACAAGCGAAAAACGCGCACATGGTAGAAATGGCTCGCGATATCATGGATACTTGACGAGTTCCGCTTCCCGCCCAAACTCCCCCACTCCTCCTTTCCAGTTGAGCAATCGCGATGTACAGCGTCTTCCCTCGTCGTCACTTCCTAGCTCTGACCTCTGCCGCCGCCGCGTCTGTTGCGCTGCCAACTCTGTTACACGCCGCCGCGCCGGAGCCGAAAGTCGAAGACAACGTCGCCTGGTACGACGTGCAAGAATGGGGAGTCGAAGGCAAAGGCTGGGACGATGCGATTCGCTACTACGATCGTTTGCCGGGTCGGGCCGAGAAGAAGGTTCGCGGCGCGGTCTGGAGCCTCAGCCGACATTCGGCTGGCATGCTGACCCGATTTGAAACCGACGCTCCGGCGATTCACGTTCGCTACAAGCTGCTGAGCAATAGTCTCGATATGCCGCATATGCCTGCGACCGGCGTGAGCGGCGTCGATCTGTACGCGCGGAATGAGCAAGGAGAAGATCGCTGGCTCGCCGTTTCGCGTCCCGCCGCACAAGAGGTCAACGCGGTGCTGGTTAACGATATCGACCCGCGCCCCAATGGCCAGCCGCGACTTTATACCCTCTATCTGCCGCTGTACAACGGCGTCGATAAACTCGAAATCGGCGTTCCCAAGGGAAGCAAATTCGCCGCCGTCGCGCCGCGCGACGAAAAGCCGATCGTCTTCTACGGCACGTCGATCATGCATGGCGCTTGTGCGTCGCGTCCCGGGATGTCGATCAGCGGCATTGTCGGTCGCCGCATGAATCGCCCGGTGATCAATCTCGGCTTCTCCGGTAACGGCCGCTTGGAGGCGGAAGTGGGCGAGTTCCTGACCGAACTCGATCCGGCGGTCTACGTGATCGACTGCTTGCCGAACGTCGACGGCCCGGTCGTCGCGGAAAAGACCGAGCCGCTGGTGATGCAGTTGCGCAAAGCGCATCCTGATACGCCGATCCTGCTGGTCGAAGACCGAACTTACACCTACGCTCCGTTCAAGAAATCGGCCCGGGCTCGCCACGAAGGAAGCCGCAAGGCGTTTCGCCAGGCGTTTGAAAACCTGCAAGCCGCAGGCGTCAAAGATCTGTACTATCTCCCCGGCGACGGTTTGCTCGGCGATGACGGCGAAGCGGCGACCGATGGATCGCACCCCAGCGATCTCGGCATGGTTCGCTATGCCGACGCTTACGTTCCGGCCCTGGAAGAGATCCTGAACAAGAAGTAGCGCGTCTTGCGATTCCTACATAGGGTGGGTGAAGCAAGCGCGAATGAGCACATTTCGCGCTTGCAGTTTTGCTTGCTTGCGCGACCCACTTTCCGCTTGCAAACGCATAGTTGGGTTGCGCTTCGCTGCACCCAACCTACGCATAATCAGTTAGAAGCTTTTGACCAGCTCCACCAATTGGTCAAGCGCCGTACTCCAGCCAGCATGGAACCCCATCTCTTCGTGCTGTTTGCGAGTTTCCTCGTCGCGGTGAAACGCCATCGCCGTGTATTTTGTGCCGCCGTCAACCGATTCGAGCGTGAGGATGCCGGTCATGAAACCTTGCTCGGCAGGGCGAAAACCAGGGAGGAGCATGTCGGTCCAGATCAAGCGTTCGCCGGGGATGACTTCTAAATAACAACCTGCGTTGGGGAACAATTCCCCTTCGGGCGAACGCATCGTCGTGCTGAAGACGCCGCCCGGTCGCAGGTCGATCTCGCATTCGGTCACCGACCAGGGACGAGGGCAAAACCACTGGCAAATATGCTCCGGCGTCGTCCAAGCAGCCCAAACCAATTCGCGAGGAACATCGACAACTCGCTCCAATACCAGGTCCAAGTTCGGATCCGGCTCGAGGGTGAACGCACGATTCATGACTGCTTGTCCTTGAGTTTCAAAAGGTAGTCGTCGAGTTGATCCAAACGGCGTTCCCACAGCTGACGCTGTTGGCCGAGCCAATCTTCCGCCGTTTGCAGCGATTGCGGCACCAACTCGAATGTCCGCACACGTCCCTTCTTCGTCGAGCGAACCAGGTCGCAATCTTCGAGCACGCCCAGATGTTGCACGAACGACGGCATCGCCATCTCAAATGGCTTGGCCAACTCGCTGACCGACGCCGGTCCGCGACTGAGCCGCTCAAGCACCTGGCGACGCGTCGGATCGGCCAGTGCGCGAAAAACGTCGTCGATTGAAGCGGTTTTCTTCACCATTGTCAGGTCATTCCTCATTCAGCGAGCAGCGAGCCGCTCGCTTTTCCCCATTCTTACCGCCACTCCATACTTAGGTCAACACCTAAGTATAGTTTCCCCAGTAAGCGGCCCATCCGTTGGCGTGCTAAACTAGAGCGATCCCACCACCTACCTTCATCCTCTCTTTCCGAAGATCCCGCCATGCTCAACCAAACAACGATCCGCGCTATCACCCTGCGCATTCTTTCCCTCGTCATGTTGGCGACCATTGTCGGCGCCGCGATTGGCGAAGAGTCTTACACCGAAAATCCCGGCAGCGAAGGGAACGGCGACTATGTGATCGGTCCCGACTACAAGATCGATCCCGATCTGACCGATCGCGGCAATCCCAAAGGGAAGCTGTTCCAGTTCAACATGCCGCTGGCCGAAAGCAAGATCTATCGCGGCGACGACTCGACGCTCGATCCGAAGAAACCGGTTCGTAAAGAACGGAAGATCTTCGTTTACATTCCGGCTGCCTACAAAGATGGCACGAAGGCGCCGATCCTGGTGTCGCTTGACGCTCCCAACCGGATGAACCTGATTCAGCACGCGCTCGACAATCTGACCATCTCCAAAGATCCGGCGCGGCGAATTCCCCCATTCATCCTGATTGGCGTCGAAAACGGCGGCGACGACAGCTACGGCAGCCAACGTGGCCTGGAATATGACACGATGTCCGGCCGCTTCGCCCACTTCGTCAATGACGAAGTCCTTCCGGCCGTCCTCAACGATCCGCAAATCAAGGCCGCCTATCCCCATATCGCACTGACCGACAATCCCTGGGGCAAAGCGATCATGGGGTGCAGCTCCGGCGGCGCCGCGGCGCTAACCGCCGGTTGGTTTCGGCCTGACCTGTTTCGCCGCTTGATTACCTACTCTGGAACCTTCGTCGATCAGCAGGATGACGACGCCGCGGAAGAAGCGGAGTACCCGCTCGGCGCGTGGGAGTATCACTCCGGCAAGAAGCTGATCGAAACGAGCGAAAAGAAACCGCTGCGAATCTTCACGCATGTCGCCGAGAACGACAACCGAGCCAAAGATCCGGAAGAAACCTATCACAACTGGGTCATGGCCAACGAGCGGACCGCCGCCGCACTGAAGGCGAAGGGCTACGACTATCGTTACGTCTTCAGCAAAGCGACTCGCCACTGCGAAGGCAAGGTCTTTGAAACGACGCTCGCCGACACGCTCATCTGGATGTGGCGCGGTTACCACGCCGACTAACGTTCGGCCGGTACCAGCTGCGAGTTTTCGACGATCGCATTCAAGAAGACCCGACGAATCGCGTCATAACCGCGGTCGTTCGGGTCTTCGATGTTTTCGAAGAACCAATAGTGCGGATCCTCCGCGTCATAGGTTGAACGCCAAAACTGGCCGCTATGGGCGCCATGCCCCAAAAAGTTCTGGTAAAGCGGCACGACGTGAACGTTCGGATGGCCAGCGGCGACCTCGTTGATCACCTTGTTGTACCTGGCATGAATCGCCAGGCCATCCGGCCAATCGGGAAGATAGACGCTCGGGGCATCGCCGATGCCGTCGGTCGGATCGTAGATGTCGGCGAGGAAGATCTCGCATCCGCCCGGAAAACTGGCGTCGATCTTCGTGAGCATCTCGTCCAAGCGGACGTGAAACGCGTCGATCCACGGCTCTGCTTGAGCCAGCGTCGCCCCATACATCGCGCACTCTCTGGGGGCGGTTCGTCCGTAGTTATGAATCAGGTCGTTTCCGCCGGACGTCATCACCACCAGACCAAATTCGTCGGGCGATTGCATTTCCAAGCGGTCGTCAATCACGTTCAGGTGATCCCGCGACGTCGAACCGGAAATCGCGAAGTTATCGGAGACTAGATTGGGAAGCACCTTCGATAGCGAGCGCCCCTGCATGTCGGCGAACTCGTCGTCGGGGTTGGCGATCAAACGATTGAAGTACGTATGGCTTTGCGTATTAGCGCCAAGTCCGGCCGTGACGCTGTCGCCGATTCCGACGAGACGAACTTGCCGGTCGGTCCAGATCTCGGCGAACGGCTCCGCCGCGACCGCCGGACCAGCAGGACCACTGCCGATGCTGCGCAGCATGAAGTACTTCACATAGAACAAGGCGCAGCCGACGATCAGGAGCCCGCCGATCGAGATCGCCGCTAGTCGCTTTCGTCGTGCCGCCATCGCCAACTCCCTGCGTGCGTTGAACTTGACTTGTCGTCGACTACTTCACTTCCACTTCCGACATCAGCCAGAGGACGCGAGCCAAACAGGCGCTCGACATCATGTCGTCCGGCTTCTCCGCTTCCCACCGAGCGTAGAGCGCGTCGACGTTGTGCTGCGCCCGCTTCAGATAGTGCGTATCGCCGGTTTCTTCGTAAAGCTCCAAGTCCGCTTCGATCATAAAGTGACAATAGCGCAGCGCGTCGCGATAGACGCCGGTTTGCGAATCCAAAAACCAATCGGCCGCTTTGCCGATGCGAATCGCTTCGTCCAGGTAAGCCTGTTCGCCGGTCGCGCGGTAAAGCCCCAGGTTTGCACGCAACATCAGGGCGCTGTTGTAGGTCAACTTCCCTCGTTTGATCTCGCCGGTCTTCACCACTTTGCGATCGTCAAACAGGCCGTCGGAATCTTGCAGCGCGGAATTGGTCCACGCGACGATGTCGCGGGCCTTTTGGATCAGCGCCGCGGCCTTTTCCGGTTCATGCTTCGCCAGGACGAGACAACCGACTGCGGCCGGACCGTTGGCGCACGTGTTCTTCGTTCCATCTTTGTGACGCTCATGCCACCAGATGCCGCCGCCGATTTCGTCGTCCCAACCACTGAGGACAAATCGCTGCGTCTCGTCGGCTCGCTTCAGATAACGGGCGTCGCGGTTCGTTTCGTACGCTTCGACGAAAGCGATCGCCAGCCAGGCGTTGTCGTCGTAATACTTGTCGTTCCCGTTCCCCTTCGTCAGTCCTGGTTCGTAGCCTGGGATCTGCACCTTGTCGTCCCAGTAACCATCAAGCGCCTTGAAATAGGCGTCCATCGGCTGAGCGTACTTCTCCGGTTCAATGCGCGCGGCGGCGGCGAGATTCGCAAACATCACGCTTTGCAGCCAGACCCAGTCGAGCTTGTCCCGTTTGGTCGTCTTGAAATAGACGCCGCTGTCGGAATCGAAGAAGGTCTTCTGAATGTGATCGGTGACCGTTTCGGCCTGACGTTTGTAGTCGGGGCGATCTTTCGCCTGAAGAGAACTGGCTGTCACTAGCAGCAGGACGAGCGTCAGTAGCTTTTTCATGGGACCCGTACTTTAGATGAGGAGGATAGAAGGAGGCGGATCGACCCTCAAAACGAAGGCGTACGTGGCGATTCGCTCCGTCCGAAGTTATCATGATAGTTCGCCGTTTCCAATGCGGCGAGCAAACGGCGCGTATTCTCACGCGATGTTCGCCCCAAATCCCACCCCATCCTCGCTCCCGATCGACAGGAACCGCCTTATGCGTTTCTCCCTCGCCCTCCTCTCCGTAACGGCGATCGTTTCGATTGCCGGCGCCGCTTCGCTGCAGGCCGCCGAACCATTTCAGCCGCAGACGATCGTCCCAGGCGGAATGGTGATGCCGCTTTATCCGGCCAGCTCGCCGATCCTGAACCAAGAGCGCGTTCACGAAGCGGAGAACTACAATTCGACCTTCTCGAAGAAGCCGGAAAACATTCTCAACGTAATTAACATTCACAACCCGTCGATCGAAGTTCACCTCGCAACCGACCAGCCGAACAATACCGGCACGGCGGTGATCGTCGCTCCTGGCGGCGGCCATAAGATTTTGTGGGTTGGACCGGAAGGCGCCGACTGCGTTCCGTTTTTCAAAGAGCAAGGAGTCTCGACGATCATTCTCCGCAATCGTCTCCGCGTCGACGGCTATGTCGCCGAAGTTGATGCAGTGAACGACGCGTTTCAAGCGATTCGCATCGTCCGGGCTCATGCAGCGGAGTGGAAGCTCGATCCGGCGAAGATTGGGATCATGGGCTTCTCAGCTGGAGCCGAACTCTCGGCGCCGACGGCGATAGCCTACGAAGCGTTTGAGCGCGATCATAGCGGCGCCGACGATCCGTTGGCGAAGGTCTCGGCTCGGCCTGATTTCGTCGGTGTGATTTATCCTGGGCCGACTCCCTTCACTGCGAATCCGGAAGCGAAGATTCCGGCCGACGTTCCCCCGAGCTTCATCGCTTCGGCAGGGTCGGGCGATCGGGTCCACGCGCTGTGGGCGGCCGACTACTTCACCGCGATGCTGAAAGCGGGAGCGCCGAATCTAGAGATGCACATCTACGGCAACGGCGGCCACGGCGGCGGCATCAAAGACCGGGGCGGCATTCCGTTCGGAACGTGGCCAGCCAGCTATTTGGCCTGGCTGAAAGATCTCGGCTTTCTCAACAAGCCGGGCGTTCCGACCAAAGCGGCGACCGATGTCGCCGCTTATGCGAAGAAGTCGAAGAACTAGGCGGCGGTCGATTTCGACCGCTTCGTATCGGGACGCGACACGTTCCACGCCAGGCCGATCATTTCCAGGAAGCAAATGACGCGGTAGGAGATATCGAACTCCCACCAGTTTTGTCCATGGGCTGCCGCGGTCGGCCAGGCGTGGTGGTTGTTGTGCCACCCTTCGCCGTGGGTCAAATACCCGACGAACCAGTTGTTGCGGCTGTCGTCGTTCGTTTCAAACGTGCGATAGCCCCACATGTGCGTGATCGAGTTCACGGCCCAGGTCAGGTGCCAGACGACCACGGTACGGACCGCGACGCCCCAAACGAGCAAGCTCCAGCTCATGCGCCAAGCTTCCGACCAACCGCCATACGAAAGGCCAATCGCGCCGCCGATCAAATAGATGACCACCGCGTGAGCAAGGAAAACGAACAGCCCGTTCTGTCCCCGCTCCAACCAGAGGTAGAACGGATCACGGACGATGTCGCGAGCATAGCGGTCCAAGTGGGCCATCTTGCCGAAGTTGTGATCCTTCAAGGTCAGCCAGCCAAACTGGGCCCAGAGGAAATTGACCAGCGGCGTGTGAGGATCTTCGCGATGATCGGAGTGTTGATGATGTACCCGATGCGTCGCCACCCAGCGAGCCGGCGTATCTTGCAAACAGCAGACGCCGAGAACCGCAAAGGTATGTTCCAACCAACGCGGGCACGTGAAGCTGCGATGCGTAAGTAGTCGGTGATAACCAACCGTGATCCCAAACATGCCAAAGAGGTGATGGCCGATCACGATCGAGAACACGCCGATCCAGCTGAACAAATAGGGCCAGAACGCATACAGCGCGGTGATATGGATCACGGTAAGTACGCCGACATATTCCCACCAAATGCGGATGGGATAGACGCCAGACGGCTTTTCCAAACGCTCGCGCTTCGGCTGGTGCAGGACTTTGAGCACGTCAAATTCTTCCTAAGGTAGGAGTTCCGATCGGCAACCGATGCCGGGCGCATAAAGGGGGGGGATATTCTATTGATCGACCGTTCTCAGCGGAACATCGAAAATCTTCTTTACTATCCGGCCGCCTTGCCTAGATAAAATGACGACCGTAGTCATCCCATTTCGCCAGAACGAGAACCTGACGAAGGTGCAAAATTGCAAAATTTAACGTGCTTGGGCAATCTGAAATCCCAACACACTCGCCATTCTGGGGGACGTTCCTCGTTCGCCCTGTCCCCGACGGCCTGATTTTGCCCAATTGATAGCAGTTTAATGCTACCCAGAGCTTCAGTAGATCAGAGCCTATTTATGTACGATGCATTACCATAATGGGAGAATTTCGCCACGTCAACAGGGGTAATTTACGGCATTCGTAACGATTTTCCCAGTCATGCCGGGGGACGTGCCCCGCAAGTTCGCCGAAGACGGCAGTGCTTGGTATTGGATTTCGAGCTGTTTCGTCAGCAGAAGCTTCTCATGCCCGTGTGAGTCCCAATCGGGAAGCCTCTCCGCGATCTGATAACCATGCCGGATGTAGAAGTCTGGCGCCTGGAACGACATGGTGTCGACACAGGCGTATTCGCAGCCTCGGCGTCGCGCCTCCTCTTCTGCGACGTCCAGTAGTCTGCCGCCGACACGATGTCGTCGCCATTCGACGCGAACCGCCATGATTGAAATCCCGAGCCATTTGAACGACGGCGACGGCCCCCATCCTCTGGCGCAACGTCAATTCTCACATCGTGAATTTCCACCAGTGGGCTCCTGTCTTGAACGGGAAAAAGCCTCCCGCTTCTAGACAAACCGTAACCGGAGAGATTCCCCGGCTATTTGCTGCTGGACGAGTCCTCGGAAGCCCCCACCTGATCCCTATTCTTTGTCAGCCGCGAAGATTGGCGGCCGGACTGAAATCGGTTGCGAATTTTGAAAAAATTCCGAGCTTGCAGCGATTTCTCGGCAAATTTGGCAAGAAACCGCTGGAGTAACTATCTAGAATGAAAGCCCCCAGGTGATGATTTCTTCGCCCAAAATCGTACTCGATTGCTGAACGCAATCCGATTTGTTTTCTCCCCGCATGGCGTACGGAATCATGCCCGCTCTGCCTGCCAACGTACATTTAGGAACGAACGCTTGATCCGCTATCTCCTGATAAGCACCCAGCTCCTTTGCTTTTTCTCGATCGCCTGCTTGGGATTCTCCGCGTCAGCCGCCAAAGTTGATTTCGAAAAAGAGATCGCGCCGATCCTGGAGATGAACTGCGTCTCGTGCCACTCTGGCGATGAGCCCGAAGGGGACTTCAACCTGACGACGAAAGAGTTGGCGACTGACAGCGGTTCAGGCGAAGGGCTCGTCGCAGGCGAACCCGACAGCAGCATGATCTATACGTTGACCGTCGTCGAACGAACCGACGAGATGCTGATGCCTCCTCTGCGCACCGGCGGACCGCTTACGAAAGAGCAAACCGAACTGCTTCGCAATTGGATCTCCGAAGGGGCAGAGTGGCCTGCTGACAAAACGCTTGTCGCGAAGCCGAAACCGGCGGGCAACTTCGTCTCGGCCGACGACTTTGAGCTCATCAAAAAGATCCACGCCAAGATCGTCGCTCAAGCGGAAAAGGAAGCAGGCGAAGCGCAGAACTACGCGAAAGTGATTCCGCTGACGCAAGTCGAGTTCAACATGGTCGCCGTGCCTGGCGGCGAATTCCTGATGGGAAGTCCCGAGGGAGAAGAGCTTCGCAAAGAAGACGAAGGCCCGCAGACCAAGGTCAAAGTCGATCCGTTCTGGATCGGCAAATGCGAAGTGACCTGGGACGAATACGAGCCGTTCATGATCACGCAGGTCGACCGCCGTAAGGATGGCGGCCGGATCGATTACGACGCCGACAAACATACGATGGTCGACGCGGTCAGCCAGCCAACTCCTCCCTACACCGAAATGAGCTTCGGGATGGGACAGCATGGCTATCCGGCGATCAGCATGACGCAGCACGCGGCAAACAAGTATTGCCAGTGGCTAAGCGCTCAAACTGGGCATTTCTATCGCTTGCCGACCGAAGCCGAATGGGAATACGCTTGCCGTGCTGGAACCAACACCGCTTATTCATTCGGCGATGATCCGGACCTGCTCAAGCAATACGCCTGGTTCTATGACAATGCGAATGAAAAGTACCAAAAGGTTGGCCTAAAGAAACCGAATCCTTGGGGCCTGCACGACATGCATGGCAACGTGATGGAATGGACCGCTGATCAATATACGCCGGACTATTTCGCCAAGATCCAAGGGCATACCGATAACCCCTTCATCAAGCCAACCACCCTTTATCCGCGAACCGTTCGCGGCGGCGGCTGGGACGATGATCCCGATCGACTCCGCTCGGCGGCGCGACGTGGATCGGACGCTTCCTGGAAGATCCAAGATCCGCAATTGCCCAAGAGCATCTGGTATCACACCGATGCGACTCAACTCGGATTTCGCATCGTGCGTCCGGCGAAGGTTCCTTCGCCGGAAGAAATGTACTTCTACTGGAATAGCGCACGAGACGTTTACTAGCCCCTCTCTCTTTTCACCTCAACACTTCCCCAAAAAGCAGGATTGATGATGAGCGAACGAATCGAATCGACTGAAAACCGTCGCAACTTTATCAAAGTCGCCGGTACGGCTTCGGCGCTGGCCGCCTTCGCCGTTCCCACTGTTCACGCCGAAGAAAAAGAGATCAACACGATCCAAGTCGCGCTGATCGGTTGCGGCGGACGTGGTAGCGGCGCCGCGGCGGACTGCCTGCGCGTGCCGAACGGCCGCACCAAGCTGGTCGCCATGGCCGACGTCTTCCAGAATCGCCTGGACGGCAGCTACCAATCGCTCGATCGTTCGTTCGAGTCGAACAAAGAGAAGGTCGACGTGCCGAAAGAACGTCAGTTCGTCGGCTTCGAAGCTTACAAGAGCGCCATGGACGCCTTGAATCCTGGCGACGTCGTCATCCTCGCCACGCCGCTCGCCTTCCGCTGGGTTCACTACACCTACGCGATCGAAAAAGGCCTGAACGTCTTCATGGAAAAGCCGGTGATCGCCGACGGCCCCAGCGCCAAACGGATGCTCGCCCTGGCCGCCAAAGCGGACGAAAAGAACCTGAAGTCGGCGGTCGGCCTGATGGTCCGTCACTGCCGCGGTCGCCAGGAACTGCACAAGCGGATCCAGGATGGCGAAATCGGCGATATCATCACGATGCGAGCCTATCGCATGCACGGCCCGGTCGCTTCGGCCTTCTCGACGCGTAAGCCGGAAGACAAGCCGGAAGTGATGTTCCAGATCGAACGCTTCCACAGCTTCCTGTGGGCCAGCGGCGGTTGCTTCAGCGACTTCTACATTCACCAGATCGACGAAACCTCGTGGATGAAGAACGCGTGGCCGGTCAAAGCGCAAGCCTTGGGCGGACGTCACTATCGCGAAGACTTCATCGACCAGAACTTCGACACCTACGCCGTCGAATACACCTACGACGATGGTTCGAAGCTCTTCTTCGACGGCCGCACCATGATCGGCTGCCGCAACGACATGTCGAGCACCGTCCACGGTAGCAAAGGTTCGGCGATCGTCAGCACCTCGGGTCACACCCCGGGCAAGGTTCGCACGTTCTCGGGTCAAAACCAGAACCGCCGCGAAGTGACTTGGGCCTGGCCGCAACCGGAAGAAAACCCGTACCAACTGGAATGGAACGACTTCATTGACGCGATTGTGAACAACAAGCCGTACAACGAAGTTCCCCGCGGCGTCGAAGCGAGCCTGGTCACCAGCATGGGACGCATGGCGGCTCACACCGGCCAGGAAATCACCTACGAACAAATGCTCAACTGCGAGCACGAGTTCGCCCCGAACGTCGACAAGCTGACCGAAGACGGTCCGGCGCCGGTCATGCCGGACGAAAACGGCCGCTACCCGGTCCCGATGCCGGGCAAGAATCGCGATCGCGAATTCGGCTAGACGACAAGCGTTTTGATTCGATAAAAACAAAGCCCGGCGTCTATGTTTAGACGCCGGGCTTTTCTACTTCGAAATCACTTTTGCAACTACGAGTCGAACGTTTCTTTGATTACGCTTCCCAGATCCGTTAAAAGTTGACCGCACTCGCCGCGATACGACGAACCGTGCATCACCGCCAGCGTCTCTGGTTGCAGCTTTGCAAGCTGGTGAAGCACTCCCTCGGTCTGTCGCGTGTACGGCATGTAACCAGCCAGCGGCCCTTGCTGCAGCGTCTGCATCGCCTGATGCGTCGGAGCGATCAGGTCGTTTTCGGTCAGCGCGGCGACGTCGCCGAAGTGATGGAACAGGTCCGAGCAAAATAGCGTCTTCGTCGTCTCTTCAAACAACACCCCGGCGTCCCAGCCATGCGGAATATGGGGCGAAGGGTAAAAGCGGTAGCGATACTTGCCGGTCGGCAGCACATCGTCTGCCGTCATCCCCAGCGCTGGGCGAATCGCAAAGTCGTCGACGCTCACCAGCTTGCCAATCAGCGTACAAACGGGCTGAGCCTGCGGCGCAAGCTCCAGCCACTCGTTCAATCCTCCCACTTCGTCCGATTCAAAGTGGCTCCACGCGACGTGCCGTAGCGTCGTCGGATCGATCAGCTTTCCGACCGCCTCCTTCAAGGCCGGAAACATTCCTTTCAAACCGGCGTGAAACAAGAGGGGCTCGTCGTCACGTACTAGAAAGTGATTGAACTGCATGTCGAGCTGCGGAACGTAAATCGACAAGCGAAACAGGTCGGGGGCGATCTCGTCAATCTTGGTCATGCGGAAAATCCATTCTGCAGTTGCGTGAAAAGCTAGGTGCTCGTATCCGTATCCGAGTATTTTTCGCTGTAGCCCATCAGCCAATTAATCGCCAGGTGACGCTCATGCGCCAGACTCTGAACGATCGACCGATGTTCCGGGTCGGCGTCATCAATCGCGGCGCCGCCGATGGCGAGATCGTTTTCAATGAGCCGAAATTTACTGACGTCGAACTCACCGATCCAGCTTGATTTCGAGAACGCGACGAAGTCCATCGGCCCGGGGCGAATCGAGTAGTCGCGTACTCGCCAGTGTAGCATCAGCAGATGCGTTTGCAGCTCCTCCAGCTCTTCCGCGGATCGGAGCTCCGCCCCTTCCAGAACGGCCCGTCCCAACTCAGGGTCGAGAAACCCCATCGCCGGATAAAGTTCAGACGGCATGACGAGTTCATCATCCGGAGGCAATTCAAATCGACCAAGCGCCCACGCCAGGACCGTGAGTCCCTCAACTCGCCACAGCGCGTTGATATGGTCCTGCGACTCCAGATTGCCTACCGAACGCTGCAGCACTTTCCATTCGTCCGGCTCAAACTCGTCGCCAATTTCCAACGTCTCGACCCAATCGAGCAACCGCCGCCGCAGTTCATCCGGCTCGTCAAGCTGCGGCGCGTCCATCTCCAGCGTGGCGCGAGCTGCAACCGCGGTCAGCGCCAACGCCCGCCTAGCGACGCGTAGCGGCGTTGGAGGAATCGGCTCGTCGTCGTACTCCTCCTCATCGCTTTCCGAGCTTGGCTCCATCGATGGAATGAATGGAAGCGTCGCTTCCTCGTCGAAGAGGCCCCCCTCCTCAATCAAGGTACGTCCCTGAGAATCGAGCAAGCCATACGGCGTAAAGATGACGCCGTCGATCTTCTGACAGACCGAGTAAAGCAGCGGTATCCGCTCGTCGTCGCTCCAGATATCGAGATCTTCCTGCGGAACCGCGAGCACAAACCGAAAACTGCCGATCATCCGCATGATCTCGGCCATTCGCGGCACTTCCGCGAATCGCGAGAAGTATCCCTGCATGCCCGAAACTTGCACCGCCCAACCTTCGCCGCTGTAATACTCGGAATCGTGGGCGAAAGTCAGCACGCGTCGTTTGCTGAACAGGCCCCCTTTCTTCACTTCGACGACGATATCGGTCCAGTCGTCCTCGGGCCCTGAAATCTCAAGTTTGAACCCGCTTTGCCGCAGCACATCGACGATGCCGCGGGGATCGATCTTATGCGAGAAGAGATTGATCGCTTCAAATGCCATGAGCGTCGCTCCGCTGTCCGCGTCTTTAATTGGGACAAATTCCGGTCGCAGAGATTATCGCCGACCGAAAGAGGCATGCAAACTCCACGGCCGCCAACATCCGTCAAGGATCGTGAAATCAATTCGCCGAGAGATTTCGCAAAAGCGCCGTATCAGGCAACGAAAAGAGCCAAAACAAAAGCGTGAAGCCGAACACGAACAACAGCCAAGTCGCAGCGAACGCCAAGCCGATTTGAATCGAACGGTGAATCCCATAAGAAAGGCAGGACTGCGCCGGGTCGCCTGGATCATAGCGAACGGCGACGGCGTTGGCATTTTGAAGCCGATCGAATATCTGCTGATGCGCCTCGCGACCGCTGCTTCCGCCGTAGCCGTAAGCAAGTCGCGAACCTTCATATTGCTTTCCCAGCACTTCGTACGTGTAGGCGACCTTCACTTCATACGAATCGCCCCCCTCGCCGTCAGACTGCGAGATGATATCGAGATCGGTAATCGTCGCTGGCGTCGTCGGCCAATTGCCTGCCCGCAGCGAATGCCAGGCGATCCAGATAGTACCGCCCAAAAAGGCGAATCCCACGATATAGAAAATGCTGATAAAGAGCGCAAAGAAAACCGTCGACATTTTCACCTCGCAGACCTCATAGGTTAGACGCAGGTCGAATTCCGTGATCATTTTGTCCACGGAATGAGGTGAAAACAACCGGGATGGAGCGATGCTCTAGGTCTGACTCCCCAAGTCATCTACCCTGGCCTGCAGTCGTTTCACGCGCGTGGCCAGGTAGATCAGCAAGATGCCGATGATCGCGGCGCCCAGGCCAATCAGCCAGGAGATCGCCACCACCCCGGCGTCGGTCCAAAAGACGAAGACCAACCCGATCAGCGCCATCACGCCGCCGATCACCATCACTAGCCCGCGCTGGTCTTCAGAGGAATCCATCCGAAACGCCGCGTAGAACAGACTGATTCCTTGTAGCACCAGCCAGATGCCGACCAGGATCAGGAACAGTTTGCCGCTCACGCCCGTCCAGAGCAAAAGTATGAACCCGATCGCCAGGCTGACGATCGCCTGGATAATTGGCGACGTTTTCTCACCGCTCCGATAAGCGCTGATCAGACCGATGACGCCGTCAATCAGGAAGTAAGCGCCGAGCAGCATCACAAAAATGCCGATCGTCTTTCCGGGCCAGACGAACGCACAGACCGCAAGTGCGACGGCCAGAATGCCTCGCAGTAGAATCGCCCACCAGATCGCGCCCAACTTGGCGCCGACTCGCTCTTTCGCCGCCGCGGCGGCTGCCGCCACTTTTTCTTTCTTGTCCGACATCTTCGAAGCCTCTCTCGTGATCGGTGAACGGATGCGATACGGCCCAGTTGTGATTCGCGACGGCGATGCGACGTTCATATTACCACAGGGAAGGACGTCCGCTAGCTTTTCCTGGGCTGACGGCCATGCTGCGCCCAACCGAACAATGGCCCCGAAACCTCCCGCATATAGTACGCCGCTCTACGTATCGTCGCCGATTTTTCCGTTGCTACCGAGCGCTATGACGGACCTCCCCAGCCATGCACTACATGCATGGTTACAAGACCGAGAATGAATTGGCATACATAGCGAGAGAACCGGATACTAAAGGGACCTTCGCCGATCGGTGGAGACGCTTACACGAATTGCGAATGAACAGCACCCGTCCCTTGCCCTTGGATTCTCTCCGAAAAAGGATGCCACACATGAACTGGAATAGCTTCGCCTGTTGCGTGACCGCAGCGGCGTTCTTCGCCTCGACAGGCTGTAATCCACCAAGCAGCGTTTCGCTGGCAGATGCGGACGCCAAAGCGCCGGAAGCCGCTGCTGTGAGCCCTGTCTCGAAGGAAGTGGAAATGAAACCGACCAGCACTCCCGCACAGGAAGAACACCCGGTCGCCGTCGCGAAACCGGAAGGGATCGCCGGATGTCCCGTCATGGGCCCGGTCGGTCCTCCGTCGGCCCGCAACACCGCCGCTGGCGCGATGTCGAACGCCGACTGGTGGCCGAATCAATTGAACCTGAAGATCCTGCACCAGAACTCGGTCAAAGGGAACCCGATGGGCGGCGAGTTCGACTACGCCGAAGAGTTCAACAAACTCGATCTGGCCGCCGTCAAAGCGGACATCAAAGAGTTGATGACCACTTCGCAAGATTGGTGGCCGGCCGACTACGGTCACTACGGTCCCCTCTTCATCCGCATGGCGTGGCACAGCGCCGGCACCTATCGCGTTGGCGACGGTCGCGGCGGCGCCGGTTACGGTACGCAGCGATTCGCTCCGCTGAACAGCTGGCCCGACAACGCCAACCTCGACAAGGCTCGTCGTTTGCTCTGGCCGATCAAGCAGAAGTACGGCGACAAGATCTCGTGGGCCGACCTGATGATCCTGACCGGCAACGTTTCGCTCGAATCGATGGGCTTTGAGACCTTCGGCTTTGGCGGCGGTCGTGCCGACGTCTGGGAACCGCAGGAAGACATTTACTGGGGCCCGGAAAGCGAATGGCTCGGCGACAAACGCTACACCGGCGATCGTCACCTCGAAAACCCGCTGGCCGCCGTGCAGATGGGCTTGATCTACGTCAACCCGGAAGGCCCCAACGGCAAGCCGGATCCGATCGCCGCGGCTCACGACATCCGCGACACCTTCGGCCGCATGGGGATGAATGACGAAGAGACGGTCGCCCTGATCGCCGGCGGGCACACCTTCGGCAAGGCACACGGCGCCGGCGACGCGAAAAACGTCGGCCCCGATCCGGAAGCGGCTTCGATTGAAGAACAAGGGCTTGGCTGGAAGAACAAGTTCGGCACGGGCAAAGGTGGCGACACCATCACCAGCGGCCTGGAAGGCGCCTGGTCGACGACTCCGACCGAATGGTCCAACAGCTACTTCGATAACCTGTTCGATTACGAGTGGGTGTTGACTAAGAGCCCCGCCGGGGCCCATCAGTGGACGCCGAAAGAAGAGACCGCACAAGGAACCGTGCCCGACGCGCACGATCCTGCCAAGTCGCACGCCCCGATGATGTTCACCACGGACTTGGCGCTGAAGATGGATCCGGCCTACGGCGAGATCTCGAAGCGATTCCATGAAAACCCGGATCAGTTCAAGCAGGCCTTCGCGAAGGCCTGGTACAAGCTGACCCACCGCGACATGGGTCCGGTCAGTCGTTTGCTCGGCCCGGAAGTGGCGCCGCCGCAAGTCTGGCAAGATCCGGTCCCCAAGGCCGACTACAAGCAGATTGACGACGCCGACGTCGCCCAGCTGAAGACCAAGCTGCTCGAATCGGGCTTGTCGACTTCGGACCTGGTTTCGACCGCGTGGGCTTCGGCTTCCACCTTCCGCGGCAGCGACAAACGGGGCGGCGCCAACGGCGCTCGCATTCGCCTCGCTCCGCAAAAGGACTGGGCCGTCAACGAGCCGGAACAGCTGGCCAAAACGTTGGCTGTGCTGGAGAAGGTTCAGAAGGAATTCAACGACGCTCAGACCGACGGCAAGCAGGTCTCGCTGGCCGACGTCATCGTGTTGGGCGGAAGCGCCGCCGTCGAAGCGGCCGCCAAGCAGGGCGGCTTTGACGTGACCGTTCCGTTCGCTCCGGGTCGTACCGATGCGACGCAGGAAATGACCGACGTCGAATCGTTCGCCTTCCTCGAACCGAAATCGGACGGTTTCCGCAATCACATCAACGCCCATACCGATCGACCGGCCGAAGAATTGCTGGTCAACCGAGCCCAATTGCTGACGCTGACCGCGCCGGAAATGACGGCTCTGGTCGGCGGCATGCGAGTGCTCGGAACCAACACCGGCGACGGCCCGTTGGCCGAACTGGGCGTCTTCACCGACAAGCCAGGAACGTTGAGCAATGACTTCTTCGTGAACTTGCTCAATATGGACGTGACTTGGGAAAAGTCGGCCGTGTGCGATCACTTCTTTGAAGGAACGGACAGCAAGACGGGCGAAGTGAAATGGACGGCGACTCGCGTCGACTTGATCTTCGGCTCGAACTCGCAACTGCGAGCGATCGCCGAAGTCTACGCCAGCGACGACGCGAAAGAGAAGTTCGTCAACGACTTCGTCGCGGCCTGGACGAAGGTGATGAACCTCGATCGCTTTGACCTGGCGGATCACAAGTAACTTCTACGGAAGTTGGCGACTTGTAAATCGACAGCAGCTCGCGACGTTTCGGCGTCGCGAGCTTTTTTTGTTTCCCTTGCCGCGAACGCTCGCTTCCTCTCGTCGCTTTCCTATAATCGGAATCGCTTGGCATGTACGCAGCACTGGGACCGGATGACGGACGCCCCGATGAAAACCATTTTTCGATTTCTGGCAGGCGTCTTCCTGGGCCTGCTTCTCTTGTTTGCCCTGCTGATCGCCGTCGAAACGTTTAGCGCCGTCGTTCATCCCTTTCCAGAAGGCTTTCAAGGAACCGAGGAAGAGATCTGTGCGCATGTCGCACGCTATCCGGCTTGGGTGTTGGCGGCGGTCGTTCCCATGTGGGCTGCGACTGCGCTGGTCAGCGTACGCGTCGCAGGTGCGATCGGCGGAAGGTTTTCAGCATTGACCGTAGGCTTGCTGTTGAACGCCGCGCTCGTCTGCAACCTCGCCATGCTCCCCTACCCGCTTTGGTTCAAGGGAGCGTCCCTATTGGCGATTCTCTTTGCGACTGCGGCCGCCGTTTGGATAACGATGGGATCAAGCCAAACATCCACCGTCAAAAATCATCGACAAGTCGCCGAGAAGCAGGATTAGCGGCAACTCTTTGGCCTTGCCCGACGTCGCAGCAACGACTCTTCGCAATCGCGACGTCACATCTGCTAGCGACTTATGACGACGGTTTTCTTGATGCCGCCGTAAGATACCCCGCATTCTGGCGTATTGACCTTATCAGGCGGCGGCTTGTGAACCGACAACGATGATGGACCGCTTTTCCATCGAGAACCGTTCAGAAATGCTTCGTTCCAATCGGCTTACGCTTGCTGGCCTGCTCTGTATCGTGCTAGGCTGCGCAACCGAAAAGAGCCAACTCGCCGACAATCAATTGCCCATTCAGCCGACGCCATCTTCTGGCGTTGCGACGGCTCAATTCGTGCAGGCTCCGATGGAACAGCAGCGCAGTCTCCGGGTAGTCGCCTACAACGTGCATCTGCTTCCCAGCGTCGCGGTTCCCTTTGCCGGAACGCGTAGCGCCGCGGATTATCGCGCGCGAGCAATCGGCGAGCAACTCGCAACGTACGATCTGATTGGACTCAGCGAAGCGTTCAACACCAAGCAAAGCCAGGCTCTTGTCGAGCAGTTGCAGGCGCGAACGCCCAGCGGTTATCACATTGCATACGGCCCAGGTCGATCAGGCACGCACTTGGTTGGCAGCGGCCTAGCCTTCTGTTCGCGCTATCCGATTTTGGAAACGCATACGATTACCTACAGGAACGCATCGAGAGTATTGACGAACGGTTTGAAATCAGACGGCTTCGCCGCGAAGGGAGCACTACATGCCAAGGTTCTGCTCGACCCGCAATCGGGCGCAACGCTCGATTGCTTCCTAACCCATCTCGAAAGCCAATCCCCCGCCGCACGAAAGCTTCAAGTACGCGAACTCAGCGAGTTTGTCGCCGAGCACTATCGTGCCGATGCCCCTGCGATCTTTCTAGGGGATTTCAATATCGCATTTGAATCGGACGCCGACTCGGAATACGCAGATCTCCTCAATCGCTTCGCCGAGGCCAAGGTTCTGAACCTGGTTGACGGCGGACAACGACTACAAGCCGGTCCGCACGGAACGAGCGATGCGGTCGCAGAGGATGGAGGACGACGAATTGATTACATCTTCTCCGCCGGTTCCGCAGGGGCGAGCAGCGTCGGCCTTTATCCGACGCGGACCGAGCATGTGCGTTTCCTGGACCAGGAAGTCGCCGAAGGATCGCTCTCCGATCATCTCGCCGTTGCGAGCGAGTTTCTAATCATTCCGCAGAAAGTTGCGAGCCTACCGCAGCGACATCCAACCCGTTAAGCAGCCGAGTTCCGCCTTGATTTGTGCGGCGATCTGCTTGGCCGTAATGTTCGATCTTCGGCGATCGCGTGGCTCAAAACCGAAAGCGTCTGGCGCCTCCAAACCCAGCTCCGATGATGACGAGCAAAATAAAGAGGACCAGGATCAGCACGAACGCTCCGCCGTAGCCTTCCGCTTCCGTATCCGCGCCAAGGCTCTCGGCGATCTCGATGCTCTGCGCGACTGAATCCGCAGCTTCTTCCTCTTCTAGGTGCAGCACGTTCATGGCAAAGCTGTTAGCGCGACTTTCGACGGAGCTACCGAGAAGAATCGGCGCCGGGACCTGGGCCATGCCGAACTGCGGAACGCCGAGAAAGATTACGACGGCCAGTAGAGGGTAGAGTCGACTCATTTGGCTCTCCTTTTTCAAGCGGCGAATAGCGTTGCCCTGGCCTCATCGTAGAGAATTGATGAGGCGCTCGCCAACCTTTCTTGAAAATCGGATGCAGCGGCAATATCGCTCTGCAACGCAAATTGCCTTGCTTGCCCCACTGCCGGACTCCATAATCGAACGTGCAATCCTCGACATTAACATCCCCGCGCAAACCGCAGCCCTTCCCGCCTCCGATCGCCAGCAGTCTGGATTCCTGCCTACCAAAAAGAGAGCATGCCGAATGCATCGCCGTCAGATTCTCAAGTGGAGCCTATTCATGGGACTAAGCGGACGTCTGTTCGCAGCTGAAAAGCCAAATGGACTCGAAGAAGCGGACAAGATTCTGACGGAAGCGACCGCCAGCGGTCAGGTGAAGGCCGCGACGTTGCATGTGGTAAAACGCGGCAACGCTGTGACTCGCGCCTACGGCGCTGGCACGACGCCCGACTCGATGTTTCTCCTCGGCTCGATCTCGAAGCCGATTTGCGTCGCCGCGCTAATGAGGCTGTTCGATCAGCAGGAATTCAAGCTCGACGATCCTCTACGCAAATTCCTGCCAGAGTTTACCGGCCAGGGGCGAGAAGACGTTACTTTCCAACATGTCCTGACCCACACCTCAGGCTTGCCCGATCAAGTAGCGGACAACGCAAAGCTGCGCCGCGACCATGCAAGTTTGGCGACCTTCGTCAAACATGCGGAGCAAGAGCCCTTAGCGTTCGCTCCCGGTTCGAAATACCAATACTCGAGCATGGGCATTCTGCTCGCGACGCACGTCGCCGAGAAGATTACGGGCAAAGACATTCTTTCGCTGGTCGACGAGACGGTCTTTCAGCCATTAAAGATGACGCATTCCGCGCAAGGCCTGGGACGATTCAAGCTCGACGATATGGTGCCCAGCCAGACCGAATTTGCCGCGCCGGAAGCCGGCAGCGGCGATCCCTCGGCGAAGAACTGGGACTGGAACAGTCTCTACTGGCGCAAGCTGGGAGCGCCCTGGGGCACGACTCATTGCTCGGCGCCAGACGTCGCCGCGTTCTTGTCCGAGTTTCTGCACCTCTCCGGGACGGTTCTGAAACCGGAGACGGCCAAACTGATGCGTACCAACCAGAACCCTTCCGGGATCAAGCCGCGCGGTCTCGGCTTTGACGTCGATCCGCTGTTGGGCGGACCTGGTTGTTCGAACGAAACGTTTGGTCACACAGGCTCGACCGGAACAATCGCGTGGGCCGATCCCGCCACGGAAACGATCTGCGTGGTGCTGACCTCACTCCCCGGTCGCGCGGTGACTCCGCATCCCCGACAATTGGTTTCCGAGCGGATCGCTGCGGATCGCGATTCTTAAAGGCTGCGATAGCTAGCTTCCGCCAGTCGCAACGACGATCGCCGTGCGACGCTTCACAATGCGTTCTTGGCGTAAGCCTTAACGGCGCACCCGCTTGGAATACGGCTCTTCACTCAAGTCTCGCTTGCAGCGAGGTCGATGGAACCAATGCTCCGAATTAGGAGGGGTTGGCGACATATTCCTTTAAGCGATGAGCTTTGCATGACGAAACGGACTTGGACCACTTGCTGGCTGACGCCGATGCTTGCGGTGCTATCGTTGGCGAGCTTCGCCGCCGCCCAGGAATTCTCGACGTCCGATACGAATGTCGGCTATATCGATTCGGCGTTCGTTGGCTCGAAGATCCGCTTCCGCTTCGACTCGGCCTACGATAACCCGACGCCCGATCGCGCCGAATTCTTCTATCGCGCATCGACGGCGGCGACCGGCAGCCCCATCTCTCCGGCCGAACCTCAAGTCGACTATCAAGAGTTTTGGACCTACCTGGAATTGGCCGTCGCTTCCAACGTTTCCCTCTTCGTCGATGCGCCGGTCCGCATGGTCAATCCCGAAATCGCGGCGAACACGTCCGGCTTCAGCGACCTACAGGTCGGCATCAAAGGGATTCTGCTCGAAAGCGACGCTGATATGCTGACCGGGCAAATTCGCGTTTATACGCCAACCGGCGACGCTTCGCGGCGTCTCGGAACCAACCATGCCTCGATCGAACCGGCGCTCCTGTACGCTCGCCGCTTGAGCGACAGGACGATGCTGGAAAGCGAATTCCGCGTTTGGGTCCCGCTCGATTCGACCGTGGTTCCGCAAGGTCACTTCGCCGGTCCGGTACTTCGCTACGGAGTCGGCGTAGGGCATGACCTCTATCAATGCGTTTCGCCGTGCGGATGCGAGTCGAAAAAACTAACGGCGGTCGCCGAGTTCGTCGGCTGGTCGATCCTCGACGGCCTGGCGACGGTTCCGGCGACTCCCACCATGGCGACGATCATCGACGTCGACGGAGACACGATCATTAACGGAAAATTTGGCCTCCGCTATACGCAGTCTTGCCACAGCGTCTACGTCGGCTACGGCCGTGCTTTTACCGGCGACGTTTGGTATCACGACATCATCCGAGCGGAATACGCGATTCGCTTCTAAGCGGGGCAGACGTTACGATGCCTTGCTTTTCGACTTCCACTGCTCCAGCAGCTGCTGAAAGTCGGCTCGCTGCTGTAGGGGAAGAAACTCGTCGGCCAGTTTCTCCTCTGATTGGAGCGAAGTGAGCGGTTCCCCTAGCTCCATCGCCTTGCGCAGTTGCGTTACGGCGTTTTGCCCCAGCGAATCGGCCGACGACGTCGCATCCCCTTCTTGCGCCAACGAATAGCCGCTCGCGTACCACTTGGCGGCCTGCATTCGAGCAGCGGAATCATTCGGAAACGCCTGGAGATACGCTTCGATGGTCTGACCCATTCTGGGAACGTCGCGGGACGCCTGAAACGACTTGATCGCCAGCGCGTAGTCCTTTTCCAGGCTCTTGGCGAACTCGTCATTCTGGGCATTTGATGCGTAAGCTCGCGTATGAATCTCGATCGCTTCCTTCAGAAGCTTGTCGACTCCTTCCGTTTCTCCCTGCAGATGCGCTACCAAAGCGCGATTGTACTTCGCGTTCCCTAGACGATGAGAATATCCAGCATGGCCAGGGTATTCATTCGCCAGCTCTGACAAGATCGTTTCGGAGCGTTCAAAATAGAGGGCCGCTTGCTTGAGATCTTTCTGTCGTCCGGCGAGCGCTCCGCGGCTATTCAGCGTGTTCGCCAGCTCGCTCTTCAGATGCACGTAACGCGGGAACTGACTTACCAGGCTTTCCAGCAATGCGGCCGCACCTTCATTCGCTTTAACGGCCGCCGGCAAGTCACTGAGCGACGCCAAGGTATTGGAAAGGTTGTTCTGAAAGATGGCGAGATCTTCCCGTTCTTCCGGGCTTAGCTCGCGGCTCGAATGCAACTCGACCGCCTCGGAAATCCGATCGCGGGCATCTTCCAATTTCCCCTGCTTCTTCAGCAGGTTGCCATAGTTATTCAGCGTCCTCCCCAAGTCGAGCCGAAACTCATCATGCTCGCCTGACGCGTCGCTATCGACCAGACGCAGCAGCTTTTCGATCGCAGCGCGATAGTCCTTTTCGGCCGCAGCCGTTTCCCCATGTTCGTCGAGCAACATTCCTCGGTTGTAGAGAGCGCGGGCCAGCCCATATTCGTCGCTCTCGTTGCCGCTTGGCTTGGACGACGCGTCTTCCTGGATCGAGACCGCCTGATTCACCGAATTGAGCGCCTGCTCGATATCCCGCGATTTCAACAAGACGGAGAGCCATATGTAGCTCTCCGCAAGTTGTTGCTGGTGCTTGGGATCCTGCGGCTCTTCAGTCGCCAGGTCAGAAAGCAACTGGATCGACGTTTCAAACGCTTGCTTGGAAGAATCAAATTCGCCGAGCTGCCGGAAGAGGTTCCCCATTGACTGGTGCAGCACGGCCGTCTGATGACGCAGCCCGCTGTCGTTGGGACGCTGTTGCAAAAACCGAGTGTAGAACTCCGTCGCTTTGGCGAGCAATTCTTGCCGTCGCATTTCGGCTCTCGGCACATCGGCCAACAACTTGGCCTGCTCCGCCATCTCGTTGACGGCCAGGCGGGCGACGTCCAACATCTCGGTCGCCTGCTCGCGTTCAACTGCGACGAGCGTTCCCTGCTGTCTCGTCGTCGCCGCAAAGTAGATTGTCGACGTGCCGAAAATCAAAAGCGAAGCGGCGAGCCCCGCCGAAAGGGTCGCGATCATCGGACGCCGCTTGCACCACCGAGCGAATCTTTGACTGCGGGTGATGCGCCGCGCCAGGATTGGCTCGCCGCGGAGGTAACGTCCCAGATCCTCCGCCAGTGCACCGGCCGATGCATAGCGACGTTCAGGGGTCTTGTCCAAGCACTTGATGCAGATCGTTTCGATGTCGGCGTCGACCATCCGCGATACAGACCGCAGCGGCGGAGCCTCTTGCGTACAAATCTGCGACAACAGGCCGACAACGTTGTCTGAGCTGAACGGGACGCGAGCGGCAATGAGTTCGTACAGAATCGCCCCCAAAGAATAGACGTCGGAGAGAGGACCGACCTGCGACATATTACCGGAAGCCTGCTCCGGCGACATATAGGCCGGCGTACCGAGCAGCTGCCCCGTTCCGGTCAGCTCCGAACGACCATCCAGTACCTTCGACAGGCCGAAGTCGGTGATGCGGGGGTTCCCCTCTTCATCGAGCAAGATATTGGCCGGCTTAAGGTCGCGATGAATGATCCCTTTGCTATGCGCGTATTCAATCGCCGACGCGAGCGTGCGGACGATTTCCGACGCCCCTCTGGCGCTGAAGGTCGAGCTCCGCATCCGTTGATACAAGCTTTGACCTTGGATGAAAGCCATCGTGAAATAGTGATGGCCATCATGCTGGCCGACGTCGAAAATCGGCACGATGTTGGGATGATCGAGTCGAGCGGCCGCTTCCGCTTCCGTTTTGAAACGTTGGATCTCCTCCTGTCCCGCCAGTTGCCCGCTGAGGATCATCTTGAGGGCGACGATCCGATTGGCGTCAATCTGGCGAGCCCGAAAGACGACCCCCATCCCGCCGCGCGCGATCACGTTCAGCAGCTCATATTTGCCAAACTGCGTTCCGCTCGCCAACAGCGGCTGACTAGCGAGTTTACTGGCGTACGAGGCGCCTACCGGCATGGTCTCGGCGACTTCGCTCTTGGGAGCGACCGTCTGCTCCATCAGATCAAACAGCGCCAAGCCGACCTCGCCGCGGAGTTCCGGATAGTGCAGTACGATCGACTCATATTGGGGCTGCTCATTTCGCTGGCGACGATTCTTGACGTCAATCTCGAGCAGCGCGATCAGCAGCGTCTTGCGTTGTTCATCCCCTACCTGAGCGAGGTATTCGGCGATATCAGGCTGCTGACCGGCGAGCCAGCGTTCGGCAAATGCCTGGCAGAGGACCTCCACCTGCCGATCCGGCGGCTCGGGGCGATCGTTCGAGGAGGGAAGGCTTGCGTCGCTCACGTCAATCAAGTCCTTCCGCCCCAGCGCCCCGAATGACTTCGAGTTTACGTTCCCCAACAGTCGTGCTGCGAGGAACTTCCCAGCGAAGTCAATGCTGGCGTACGGCGTCTCGAATGCGCTGGAACCAGCGAATGAAAAAGTGGAGGGTTGTGCACGACAAGCACTCTCCCTGACCATCCGCGTCGAGAGAAAGCTATCGCTTCGGATTATAGTGCAGCATTGAGCTGCAAAAAAGCGTGAAACTCTTCCCGCCGGAGCCCAGATCCCTCAGTGCGATTTCCATGGCACTTCTCCGTCGATTTTAGTTTGCGCAACAGCGCCCGACGCAAAGCAGAGAGTGGATTGGGGTGGAACTAAATCTGGTCAAGAAAAACTGACAGGGAAACCCAAGTTTCTTCTACCTCGGCCCCTCTCCCCGCAGGCGACAAGAGCTGATTCAATAAGTTCCCAGTGCTAGGTGACCTTGAATCAGCGGCGACCTTTTTATGCCTGACTTCCTCCTTGATCCTGACGTCGTCTTCCTGAATCACGGTTCGTTTGGAGCCTGTCCACGGCAGGTGTTCGACGAGTACCAGCGTTGGCAAAGAGAGCTGGAACGGCAGCCTGTTCGGTTTTTGCAGCGAGAACTCCCCGGGCTGCTCGCCGACGCTCGGCTGCAGGTCGCCCACTATCTGGGGGCTCGCCCGACCGAAATCGTCTTCGTCCCCAATCCGACGTTCGCGGCGAACGAAATCGCGCGGTCGCTCCCGATGGGACCCGGCGACGAAGTTTTGATGACCGACCACGAATATGGGGCCTGCCGTTTCGCGTTTCAATTCGCCGCACAGCAGAAAGGCTTTCGCGTCGTCGAGCAGGCGATTCCTTTACCGGTCGAGTCGAACGAAGCGATCGTCGACACGTTCTGGCAAGGAGTCACCGAACACACGAAGCTGATCTTCATCAGCCAAATCACCTCGCCCACGGCGTTGACGCTGCCGGTCGCCCAGATCTGCCAGCGCGCCAAGGAGGCAGGCATTCTCACCATGGTCGACGGGGCTCACGCGCCGGGGCAGATCGACGTTCACCTGGGAGATCTCGGGGCCGACTTCTACACCGCGACCTGCCACAAGTGGTTGTGCGCCCCGAAAGGCTCCGGCATCTTCTACGTCCGCGAAGACAGACAATCGCTGGTCGAACCGCTGGTCGTCGGCTGGGGTTGGGGCCCCAATAAAACGTTTCATCGCGAAAACGAATTCCTCGAGCATCACGAGTGGCTCGGGACCTATGACCCGGCCGCCTATCTGGCCGTCCCCGCCGCGATCGCCTGGCAAAAGAAAACCATGACGGACGAAGTTCGCCACCGTTCGCAAGACTTGGCGCGAGCGGCCGTCGCGATGGCTGCCGAGATCGAGGGAATCGAACGCGTTCACCCTGACTCGTTCTTCCGTCAGATGGGACTGATTGACGTTACCGCCAAATACGTCGATGCCGACATGCTTAAGTCTCGGCTCTACGACGAATACCGAATCGAGGCGCCGGTCGTTCGCTGGAAAGATCGAATCTTCGTCCGCGTCTCGACCCACGCCTACACCCGGCAAGATCACATTGAAACGCTGGTTCGGGCGCTCCAGGAAATCTAGCCCCCGACCTCGGTGGGGTGACGCCTCAGAAGGAAGTCGCCCTGCCGAAATGCGAAATCTTTTCTGGGAAAGTGCGTCTTCTTGAGCGAGAATGGCGAAAGCTCTTCGCGCGAAATCCCTCCCCTCATCCCTCCTTCCTGGAGTCGAGTTGTGAACTTGTTGATCGTCGTTTCACTACTTGTCGCGGCGCCCTCCGCCGACTCGCCCAGCGAAGCTCCTGCGGAATCGGTCCGAGACGCCGTTACGCGAAGCGTGCCGTTCCTCGAGCGCGAAGGGCAAGCCTGGATCGATAACCGCAAGTGCGCCTCCTGCCATCAGGTTCCTTTCATGGTGTGGAGCTTGAACGAAGCCCATCGCGCCGGCGCCGAGGTCGATCTTAAGAAGCTGAACGAAACGATCGCCTGGTCCACAGATTGGCAAAACTGGTCGGCGTCTAAGAACCGCGACGAAACCAAACAGGAGCAGGCCAAGTCCGGAAACATCGACACGATGTATCAACTTCTGCTCGGCCGCAACTACGCCGCCAACGAAGCCGATGACTCTCCTGCGGAGTGGGTCGAGACGTTTGAAACGGCGCTCGCCACGCGTCAACAAGAGGACGGTTCCTGGACCGCCTGCGGACAACTTCCCCTCCAGAATCGACCAGAACGCGAAACGAATGAAGTCAGCACCATGTGGACGTTGCTAGCACTTCATCCTCGATCCGGCGAACTTCCGAATTGGAATGAGAAGCTCGACGCCGCCAAGAAATACTTGCAGGAAGCGCAACCCGGCCAAAGCAGCGAATGGTGGGCCCTACGCATGATGTTCGAACAGCGTTTCGGCTCCCTGGAAACAGCGACCGAACTGAAGCAGGAACTCTTGTCGAAACAGCGCGAAGATGGAGGCTGGGGTTGGTTGGTAGAGAAGCCCAGCGACGCCCTTGGTACGGGCATCGTGCTGTTCGCCTTGAGCCACGATCGCCAGGAAGCGGACGCCGCCGTTGAGAGTGCGCGACAATTCCTGCTCGACACCCAGAAAGAGGACGGTTCCTGGATCGTCCCCAGTACGTTGAAACGGGCCAATGGAAAGGTGAAGGATACTTCCACCTACTGGGGCACGGCATGGGCCGTGATTGGTCTGGCCCGCACGCAACCGACGAATTGAGCGTGGCGTTTTCCAATGGGGGTGGACAACAAGAGAGCAAGTTGACCGAGCGGAGCGAGAGAAAGGTGCTCGCATTTTTCGTTAACTACGACGATGTTTACGCCGAGAACTGCTCCTTCTCGTGCGCTATTTTCTCTGCATACCTTGCTATCTTGTAAGCAGCTTTTCAGGCCAGCCAGCATCTTCACAACTTACATCGCAGGGGATGTTCAAAGCTCGTCCGCGACAAACACGTATAGATATCCCCCGTTTCCATAGGCCGTTAGCGAACCAAATTTCCCTTGATCTTCGTCCAGAATCTCGGAGTGATCGCCTGGCTTCAACCAAGGCAATTGGACGAACGGAAAATTCCGCTCCATCCACACCACGGCATCCTCCGTTCTCTCCGGTAATACCTCCACCGCTGGCTGGGAAAAATCGAGAGATTCATGGGGAACAAACCAATCCTCCAATGCCTCTTCGGGCATCCCCTGAAGATATCCCTGCATAGCGGAATCGTAGGCCTCGTAGAAGCGAATGAACTCGCCGTGCGACGCGAAGACTCCCTTCGGCCAGCGGGCAATAAACACGACCGGGTAATGTGGATTCGCATACGGAACGATGAGCCGATGCGAAGGGGGATTTAGGTAAAGAGGTTTCAGATCGTAAGGCATGGCGAAATCTAACCGCTGGAGAGACCTAGAGTTCAAATCGCGTGGACGGATCGTCGCAAGCAAACAGCTTACCAATCTCATCCGCGAAATCGATCGCCTTCCGGCAGACGCGAGATCGCCAAGCTAGATCCTCGCGTCACTACTCTGAAGAAGTGAGTAGAAAGTAGAGCAGTAGACCGAGTAGAGAGGGAGAAAGGTGAGCGGCAGGATTTGGGGGCGACCACGGCGTTTCAGCCGATACCTGCTCCCTCTACTGCTCTACTTTCTCCCCTCTACTCTCTACTTGCCGAAGGCAAGTCGGGGTGACAAGACACCGCTAGAACTTTTTTCACTGGGAGTCTTAGGCATCGAGGACGACATCGCTAGTTTGATCCGCGAAGTATGTAGTTAGGCATACACGGCAACTCAGCATTCGCTGACTTCTGCGATACTAAATTCAGAGCCTGTCACTAACGTAATGCGGTGCCGGCCCAATTAACTTGCGACCAGCCGTGCTCGCGTTCGCTCAGCCTCTTCCGATGGCGTTAGGCCGTAGACTCGTTTGAATTCGCGGCTGAACTGTGAGGGGCTTTCATAACCAACTGCCTGAGCAGCCGTGCTTGCGTTGTAGCCTTCATGGGCCATGAGCGATTTGGCCTGATCGAGTCTGATTCGTTTAATATATTGAAGAGGAGAACTTGACGTCACCAACTTGAAGTTCTGATGAAACGCGGCAACGCTCATCCCGGCCTTTCTTGCCAACTCCTCCACGCTCGTCGGTTTGGCAAAATCAATGTGAATCTGCCGCAACACGCGAGCAATCCTGGCAAAGTGGTCATCCCGACTCGCCAGCGCCCGAACAACACCCCCCTGCTCACTTTGCAGCACGCGATACACGATCTCTCTAACACACTGCCGACCAAGAATGCGACTGTCGGCGGGTTTCGTGAGGCACTCTAGGAGCCGAATAACCGCTCCAGCCATTTCTGTGCTCATTGGCGTTGAGGAAATTCCGCGCGGCGTTGGCGTATCTGAACGTGGATAGTCCTCCAGCTCCAATATCATCTCTCCCACCATCGCCTGATCAAGTTGGATGGAAAGTAACAGCACTGGCTCCGACGGACTGGCAATCGTCTCGCACTCTGCCGGTAGCGGAACAGTCAGGACAAGGTAGTTGCTTGGGTCATACACATACGTTTCGCCTCCGAGAAACGCCTGCTTTCGTCCTTGTCCAACAATGAGAATGCGCGGGAGGTAGACAATCGGTGCGCGGGCAGTTGGCGACGAAGCTCGAAAAACTTCGACTCCATCGACGTCCGTTCGGCTCATCCCTTCTGCGATGGCTACCTTGTCGAGCATGCTCGCCAATCGCTGCTGCTCAGTCTTTGCTGTGTTCATCGTCGTCTCCAGACACCACCTAACATTGACAGGAACATTATAGCTTTTGGCCACATTTAATACCAGTTTCTCAAGCAGCGCATAGGTTTAGGCAAGCAATCTGGAGAATCGTTTCTTTTCTTTTCAGAGCAGGTGGCATTAAATGCATGTACGGGTGCTATGGCGAGGCAGACAGGCCACGCGAAGCTGCTCGCTGATGAAGGATCCGCTAAAAGCCCAAACGACAGCCCCAACTTGAGAGGAATAGATGATGAGAACAAAAGCCCGATCCAGTCGCTCCTTTACCTATCTCGCACTGTCAATCCTGGGTGGAATGCTGGCTGGCACAGAGACAGTTGTCGCAGATGACAAGCCGCAATGGGATAAGACCTTTCCACAAAGCGAAAAGGTCGTTCATCGGAAAGTCGAATTCAAAAATCGCTATGGAATCACCTTAGCGGCCGATCTGTACCAGCCGAAAGACCGTGGTGATAAACGGCTGCCCGCGATCGCAGTTAGCGGTCCGTTTGGTGCGGTGAAGGAACAGTCATCTGGCTTGTACGCGCAAACGATGGCAGAACGAGGATTCGTCACTCTGGCCTTCGATCCGTCCTACACCGGGGAGAGCAGCGGCGAGCCACGCAATGTTGCCTCGCCTGACATCAATACCGAGGATTTCAGCGCTGCGGTCGATTTTCTCGGTCTGCAATCTTCTGTGGATCGCGAACGGATCGGAGTTATCGGCATTTGCGGTTGGGGCGGAATGGCCTTAAACGCCGCTGCCGTCGACAAACGCATCAAGGCCGTCGCAACCAGCACGATGTATGACATGAGTCGGGTGATGTCCAAAGGCTACAACGACAGCGTCACCAAGGAAGATCGCACCCAAACGCTAGAGCAACTAAGTCAACAACGCTGGCAAGATGCGGAAAATGGCCAACCCGAATATGGCCCCATCTCTCTCGAACTTAAGGGCGGCGAACCGCAGTTCGTAGTGGACTACGCCGGTTACTACAAGCAGCCGCGTGGTTTCCACCCGCGATCAATTAACTCGAACGGCTCGTGGACAGTGACCAATCCACTGTCATTCATGAACATGCCGCTTCTCACCTACGTCGACGAGATTTCGCCTCGCCCGATACTCTTGATTCATGGCGAAAAGGCCCACTCGCGCTATTTCAGCGAAACGGCATTTGAAGCTGCCGCAGAGCCGAAAGAACTACTCATCATTAAGGGAGCGAATCACGTTGATCTTTACGACCGAGTTGACGTGATTCCATTCGACAAACTCGCATCCTTCTTCGTCGAACATTTGAAATATCACACCCTCGCTAGAGGAAAGTAAAACAATGAACACTTTTCGCAATTCGTCCCGAAGACATTTTATTCGTACCACTGCGATTGCTGGTGCTGGCGTATTACTGGCAAACTCACTAGGAAGTCAATCCGCTTTCGCCAGTGTGCGAGAGGGAAATGTTCAAGCCAAGGGATTGGCGTCCCAGGACAAGTCCGGAACATTGACTTCCTGGTCATTCGAGCGGCGCCCTCTCGGTGACAATGATGTGCTTATCGACATCAAGTTCTGTGGCATTTGCCATTCCGATATTCATCAAATGCGAGGTCACTGGTCTCCCCAAAAATACCCGCAAGTTCCCGGGCATGAAATCGCCGGTATCGTAGCGGCCGTTGGAAAGAACGTCACTAAGTTTAAAGTCGGAGACAGGGCAGGTGTTGGCTGCATGGTCAACAGCTGTCTCGAGTGTCCGAGTTGTCTAGGTGGCGAGGAAAACCACTGCGATAGAAGCAAGACGGTTTTTACCTATGGCTCAACTGAAGAAAGCTCGCCAACCGGCATTACGCAGGGAGGCTACGCCAGCAACATCGTGGTCAGAGATCACTTTGTCGTTCGCATCCCTGACCACATTGAATTGAAGCACGCCGCACCGCTACTTTGTGCAGGAATTACGACGTACTCGCCGCTGATGCAAGCTGATATTTCCAAGGGCGACAAAGTCGGTGTTGCTGGAATCGGCGGTCTTGGTCACATGGCAATCATGCTTGCTGCATCGAAAGGAGCGGAAGTTCACGCTTTTACGACGTCGCCAAGCAAGGTCGATGACATCAAGGGTTTTGGTGCAAAAGAGGTCATCGTTGTTGACGACTTGTCCAAACTAAAAGCTCACCACGGTTCGCTTGACTACATGATTTCGACGATTCCCTACGACTACGACGTGGCGGCATACGCGATGGCACTCAAGCCGCGTAGAGAATTCACCCAGGTGGGAATGCCCATTCAAGGCAAACTGACAATCAACAATTTCTTGATGATTCGCAACCGAGTGAACTTCAACGGTTCACTCATCGGCGGAATGGCTGAAACCCAGGCAGTGGTCAATTACTGTGCTGATAACAAGCTTTTTCCTCAAATTGACGTCATTAAGGCAGACGCCGTCAACAACGCCTGGGACAAAGTCGTGAACAAAGAAGCTCGTTATCGATACGTTATTGACGCATCTACAATCTAAACAGTGGAGGTGATCGTAGAACGTTGGCAGCGGAAAGTCTATCACGGACGCCAATGCCACTTTGAAGTGTCATCTACCCAAATAAACGTCTTGGAGGAATTCGTTTGCTTGAGAAATTGCTTCCCACAAGGCTGGCAAGAACCTCGCGGATTGAGAGCAATGAGACGCAGGATAAGCGCACAGACACAGAGCTTTCGCCCCTTTCTTGTTCAATTAGCGGTGCGGAAAGTACGCCAAAGGCCGTAGCTTCGCACTGGTCGTTGCTTACGGCACTGTTGGGCTTCTTTATCATCACGCTCGATGCACTTGTCGTAAGTGTTGCATTGCCTGCTATTCAAACCACCTTTGACGGTGGCATTGGAGGCCTTCAATGGGTTATCGATGCGTATTCGTTGCCCTTTGCAGCACTTCTTCTCTTTGCGGGAACAGTGTCTGATCGTCTTGGAGCTCGAACAACTTTTGCCATCGGCCTTGTCGTGTTCACAATTAGTTCGGGAGCGTGTGGGTTGGCTCCCACGCTGAGTTTGCTCGTAGTAGCACGCCTACTTCAAGGGGCAGGAGCGGCATTGATGACCCCTGCATCATTGGCTCTGATCAGTGAAGCCTATCCCGACCCAATTGCAAGGTCGCGTGCTATCGGCATTTGGGCGGTAGGCGGGGCTGTTGCCTCTGCTTCTGGACCACTTGTTGGTGGAGCCCTGACGACTCTAAGCTGGCGGCTGATTTTTCTGATCAACCTACCCATCGGGGCACTTGCTCTTTGGCTTCTATCGCGTGTTCCCATTTCGCGAACAACCGCTCACGCGTTCGACTGGGCAGGTCAGGTTGCATCAATTACTTGCTTGACCGCAATTACCGCTGGGCTCATCCAGGCAGGAGATTTGGGGATCACTCACTCAACGGTGATATTCTGCCTGATCATCGCAGCAGTTGCGGCAGTGGCCTTTCTATTCCTTCAATCGCGAAGCAAGCATCCGATGGTCCCTTTAGATATGTTTCGCTCACCTACCATTGCCATCCCAGTAGCCATCGGCTTCACCTTCATGGCCGGTTTCTTTGGCATGGTCTTTCTTGTCAGTCTCTACTTTCAACAACAACGTGGGCTAACACCACTTGAAACCGGTTTCGCCTTTGCTCCTGTCACCGTGTTTTCAATTGCTATGCCAATCATTGCCGCACGACTGGCCGAGCGATTTGGAAGCCGCGTGCCGATCATTATCGGGCAAGCGGCAATGGCGACGGGATTCTTCTTGCTCAGCCTGCTTGGTCAGAACGCATCGGTTCCAGTTTTTGTTGCGATGATGATTCCTGTTGGCCTCGGAGCAGGATTAGCGATGCCCTCGGCTACTTCCGTACTGCTGAATTCAGTTCGAAGTACCCGCTCTGGCATAGCCAGTGGAGTCCTCAACACAAGCCGCCAAGTTGGTGGTGCTTTGGCCGTGGCTGGGTTTGGGGCTCTGGTAACAGCTTTTGGTTTTGAACATGGCATGAAAGCAAGCTTTATCATCTCCGGGGCGCTTCTCGTGATAACAATGCTAGCCAGCATGCCAGAAGCAGCGCTCCGGCATAGCCTGCCACAAGGCGAATCCTCCCCAGCGAGCAATCCAAGCACGTAGTTGGGGATTCGCTTCTTGTTAAATCACTGCAGGTGCGGGCACAGCAATTAACGAGTTTCAGTGGACCCAGCCAATCAGCCTCGGTAAGTGAGAAATACCATGGAAAATCGCAGTAACATTTTTGCGAGATTGCGATCTGGCGAACCAGTACCGATGGACGACCCGGGCTTCAGCCTGGTTGCCGAGGCGGTGAACCGCACGTTTCGACTCTTGATCCAACTCAACGGCGCTGCGGACACAGATCAGGTCCGCAGCTTCCTTGGCGAGCTAATTGGGCAACAAGTGGACGAAAGCACGACCTTGTTTCCTCCGCTGCATACCAACTATGGACGGAACATCACGCTTGGCAAGAACGTGTTCATCAACCATGCATGCTCGTTTCTCGACCTAGGGGGCATCACGATCGAAGACGGTGTCATGATCGGCCCCAGGGTCAACATCACATCCGAAAACCATCCGGTAGAGATACAGCGTCGAAAATCCTTGGCGCCACGTGAGGTAGTTATCAAGAAGAACGCCTGGATCGGCGCTGGCGCGACGATTCTGCCGGGAGTCACCGTTGGCGAGGACGCGGTGGTGGCCGCCGGAGCCGTCGTCACAAAGGACGTGCCGAGTGGCACCGTTGTGGGCGGCATACCTGCCAAACATTTGAAGCAGATCGAAGACTTTGAGGCGGCGGAATAGATATGAGTAACCGAACAACAGGATCGCTTGCTAAATTTGTTGTTGCCACAGGACATCGACCAGTCAACCTACGCCGGAAAGAACACGGAGATTCGGGATCGACTATCCGCGATCAAACTTCCGCTAGAGGCTGTCGACCGGAGTCACGATGAGATGGGCGACTTAGCGTCGAAATCGTTTGAACTTTCGCAAACTCTATGCAGTAAATGGCTTAGTGCCGACTGCCAAGAAAAACGTCGAATCCTCGAAATTGTCTGTTTGAAGTGGACGCTCGATGACGTAATTCTAGTGCCCACAATAAGAAAGCCCTTCGACGTTCTCGCCGAAGGGCTCATTTCTAGTAATAGTCGGGGTGACAGGATTCGAACCTGCGACCCTCTGCTCCCAAAGCAGATGCGCTAGCCAGGCTGCGCTACACCCCGAGTAAGTTCCCGATCTTATCCGCCGAACGGGAACCTGACAATGACACGTGCACTATACATCCTTACACAAGGAGGCACGTTTTTCTAACCGGCTTTCCGCAGTTCGGTCGCGCCGCCGAGTAAGTGATCCCGAATTCGATCGAACTCGTCATTTCCCTTGAAATGGAGCACGATCTTGCCGCCGCGGCCCGACTGTTTGATGTCGACCTTAGTCCCCAGAGCCATGCGGAATTCCTGCTCGAGGGACGCGACCTGGTCGCTGACGGTTCGCCCTTTTTTTATCGGGGCTTTGATCGTCTGCGGGCCGTCGCTGGAGTGGATGTAATCCTGGACCGCTTCTTCGGTCCCTCGCACGCTCCAACCTTCCTCGAAGATCCGGCGAGCGAACTCAACCTGGATTCCTTCTTCTCCCAGCGGCAGCAAAGCCCGGGCATGTCCGGCTGTCAGCTCTCCGGTCATCACGGCGGTCATCACCGGTTCCGGCAGCTCGAGCAAGCGGAGGAGGTTCGCCACGGTCGAGCGATCGACGCCGATCCGCTCGGCCAGTTCCGATTGGGTGCAGCCATGTTCGTGCAGATAGCGCTCGAACGACATCGCCTTTTCAATCGCGTTCAGGTCTTTGCGTTGCAGGTTCTCGACGATCGCCAGTTCGGCGACGGTCTGGTCGTCCGCCTCAAAGACGCGGACCGGGACTTCGTCCCAACCGGCGACAATCGCGGCTCGTAGGCGACGTTCGCCCGAGATCAGCTGGTAACGCCCTTCGACCATGCGGACGGCGATCGGCTGCAGCATGTCGTGCTGCTGGAGGCTTTGTGCTAGCTCGGCGATCTCGTCGTCGTTGAACTCTTGCCGCGGCTGGTAAGGGTTAGCGTCGATCTCTTCGACCGGCAACTTGATCAGTCGCTCGCCGGCGAACTCTTCGGCAGCTGGTGCAACGGCGGCGGCCGGTTCGTCTTGGTGATCCGGATTGAAGACCCGGGGCGCGCCTGCTTCGATCGGGGCGTCGGTCAGAGCGCCGGTCTCATCCATCGGCCCGCCCAACAGCGCCGCCAATCCACGTCCCAATCGCTTTTGCTTAGTCACGCTCGAGTACCTCCATGCATAGTTCGATGTAAGCCCGTGCTCCTCGTGAGCGGGGCGCATGATCAATTACCGAACAGCCGTGGCTCGGAGCCTCGCTGACGAGGACATCCCGGGGGACCACGGTGTCAAATACCACTTCGCCGAAGAAGTCGCGGACTTCCTCCTCGACCTCGGCGGTTAATTCCAATCTCGGATCGTGCATCGTCAGCACGATCCCGCCAAACGCCAATCGGTCAGGCTTCTGCTGCATGACGCCGCGGATCACCTGAATCATCTGCGTCAGCCCTTCCATCGCGAAGTACTCGCATTGGATCGGCATCAGCACCTCGGTCGACGCCGACAACGCCGTCTGGGTCAGCTTGCCGACTGATGGGGGACAATCGATCAGGACGAAGTCGTAGCCCGCCATGCCCCGTTCCAAGTGAGACTCGAGCACGGCGGCCTGCGGCTGATCGTCCGAAGCGAGGGTTTCGACATCCTGGAAGCTCCGGCTCCCCGGCAGCAGATCGAGTCCGGCAACCGCCGTCGGCTTGATCGCGTCCCGCAGCGATT
Source organism: Blastopirellula sediminis (assembly GCF_020966755.1). Classification (NCBI taxonomy): domain Bacteria; kingdom Pseudomonadati; phylum Planctomycetota; class Planctomycetia; order Pirellulales; family Pirellulaceae; genus Blastopirellula; species Blastopirellula sediminis. Next base: position 19,714 of record NZ_JAJKFT010000001.1, on the reverse strand, counting down.
GCTGCAGGACGAGCGGATGCCGATCGGTCGGAGTCAGGTTCAATCCGGTCGTCGCGTTGCACTGCGGGTCGAGATCGATCAGCAGCGTCTTCTGGGCCGACTTGGCCAGCGCCACTGCCAAATTAATGGCGGTGGTCGTCTTGCCGACGCCTCCCTTCTGATTCGCGATGCAGATGATTCGAGCCACAGTTTCCCTCACGGACCTTCACGCGAAGCCGATTGGCGGTGCGCGGGTGGAGATTCTAGCGAGGAAGCGCGCAAACGCGGAATGTCATTTCCCCCGCGAAAAACGGAAATCGCCATGTTTCACGTGAAACGCACATTCGGCTCAAACTCACCTGTTTCACGTGAAACGCCCAAATTACGCAAAAGGGGCGTTCCGGACAGATGCCCGAAACGCCCCTTGGATTGGTCGCGTTTCACGTGAAACGGTAACGATTGGCTAGGTAAGTGGATTGAAGACGAGCCCGCTGAGCAGCTTCGGATAGAAGTAGGTGCTCTTGGCCGGCATCCGTTCGCCATGTTCGCTGATGCTGCGAATGTGGTCGATCGTGGCCGGCATCACGACCGCCGCCAACGGATAAGGCTGGCCGCCGTTTTCCGGATCGCCATGTTCGATCCCTTCCTCCACTTCGCTCACCAGGTGAACGTAGTTGGCCTTCGGCAGATCCTTGGCGCCCAGCAAGGTCTCGATCACCAGGCGGTGAAGGATCGAAACGCCGAGTCCCTGCCAGTCGCCGCTATGCTCGGCGGCGACTTCGGCCATCTTCGCTTCGCCCGCTTCGTTGATGGTGGCCATCACCCAGGTATTGTCGACCGGGCAGTAAAAGCCGATTTGGCCCTGGTTGTCGGCGGTGGCGATGTCGGTCCAGATCGTGTCGGCCTGGTCGGCGCCTTGTCCGGAAAGGGTCACGTCGAAGTATTCGCCCAGCTTGGCGACCAGGTCATCCGAACTCATCGCGGGGAGACCGCGGAAGAGGCGATGGGTCGGCAGGACGATCATTCCCTGATCGCTCATGCTGACCAGCATCGTCATGACGTAGTTGGCGGGATGAACCGAGGTCAATTCGCCCGACTCCGCCAATTGGTCTTTGTAATTGCAGGCGGTCTCGTAGCGATGATGTCCGTCAGCGACGTACATCGGCGCGTCGGCGATCGCGGCGGAGACTTGCGAGATGATCTGCAGATCGGTGATCGGCCAGAGGCGGTGAACGACTCCCAGGTGATCGGTCGCGACCAGCGGGGTTTTGTCCATCACGTAATCGTCAAGCAGCTTCTGCGTCTTGTTCCCCGGATCGGGATAGAGGCCGAAGATCTGGCTTAGATTCGTCTTGGTTGCATTGAACAACTTCAGACGATCCGCTTTGGCGGACGAGTGCGTTTCTTCGTGCGGGTAGATGTTCCCTTCGCCGAAGCGGACCAGCTTTACGCCGGCCATGAAGCCGTGTCGGACGTAGCGGTTGCCTTCCGCTTCAAATTCCTGGTGATAGACGTAGATCGCCGGATCGGATTCTTGCGTCAGGACCCCTTCGCGGATCCAGGTCTTCAGGAAACGTTCGGCGCGGGCGTAGCGATTGTTGGCGTCATCATCGCCGGGCTCTTCGCGATTCAGGATCAGCCGCACGGTGTTGGCAGGATGCTTCTTGTAGAGCTCATCCTGAAGTTCCGGGCCGATCACGTCGTACGGCGGCGCGACGACGTCGCTGAGCGAACCGACGTGGCCCAAGTCGTAGCGGAGTCCGCGAATTGCTTGAATCTGTGGCATTCGATGCTTACTCGTTCGTGTGCAAACAAAACAAAAAGGGGCTGCGAACAACGTCGCAGCCCCCGTGCGTATCTTTTGCTCGACTTGCCCGTTGAATAGGTGACAAGTCGAACGATTCGATTTAGTAGCGGTAGTGATCCGGCTTGAACGGACCATCGACCGGCACGCCAATGTAATCGGCCTGGACGTCGGTCAGCTTGGTCAGCTTGACGCCGAGCTTGTCGAGGTGCAGACGGGCGACTTCTTCGTCCAGGTGCTTCGGCAGAACGTGCACGCCGATCGGGTAGCTGTCCGAGTTCTGCCACAGTTCGAGCTGAGCGATCACCTGGTTGGTGAACGAGCTCGACATGACGAACGACGGGTGACCGGTGGCGCAACCGAGGTTGACCAGGCGGCCTTCGGCCAACACCAGGATCGAGTGACCATCCGGGAAGGTGAAGCGATCGAGCGGACCGCCCGGAACCGAATCGTCCTTGATGGTGTCGCGGGTGATGCCCGGCGACTTGTACAAGTAGGCCATGTCGATCTCGAGATCGAAGTGACCGATGTTGCAGACGATCGCGTCGTTCTTCATCTGCTCCATGTGAGCGCCAGTGATGATGTCGCGGTTACCGGTCGTCGTAACGAAGATGTCGCCGTAGCCGACGCATTCTTCGACCGTGGTGACTTCGTAACCTTCCATCGCGGCTTGCAGGGCGATGATCGGATCGATTTCGGTGATGATCACGCGAGCGCCGAAGCCGCGCATCGACTGGGCGCAACCCTTGCCGACGTCGCCATAACCGCAGACGACGACCACCTTGCCGGCGACCATGATGTCGGTCGCACGCTTGATGCCGTCCGCCAGCGATTCGCGGCAACCGTACAAGTTGTCGAACTTGCTCTTGGTGACCGAGTCGTTGACGTTGATGGCGGGCATCTTCAGCTCGCCCTTCTTGAACATCTGATAGAGACGGTGCACGCCGGTAGTCGTTTCTTCCGACAGCCCGCGGATCCCTTCGGTCAGTTCCGGGAACTTCTTGTGGACCATGACGGTCAAGTCGCCGCCGTCGTCCAGGATCATGTTCAGCGGCTTGCCATCGGGGAAGAAGATCGTCTGCTCAATGCACCAATCGAATTCTTCTTCGGTTTCACCCTTCCAGGCGTAGACCGGCACGCCCCGTTCGGCGACGGCGGCGGCGGCGTGATCCTGGGTCGAGAAAATGTTGCAGCTGCTCCAGGTCACCTCGGCGCCCAGCTCAATCAGCGTTTCGATCAAGACCGCGGTCTGGACCGTCATGTGAAGGCAACCAGCGATGCGGGCTCCCTTCAGCGGCTTGTCCTTGCCATACCGTTCGCGGAGCGCCATCAGGCCCGGCATTTCGACCTCGGCCAGCTGGATCTCTTTCCGCCCCCACGCGGCTAAGCTGATGTCTTTGACTTTGTAGGGGAGCTTTTCAACTTGCGACACGGAGACGTCTCCTTCTTTGAATTGGAAAATCAATTGCGGCAATCTTCGTTACACCGCAAAGCGAGCGGCAAGCGCAACGGCGCCGCGTACCCCGGCTACCTGGGGAATAGTTAAATGTAGTCAATGCGCAGCAAGTCCGTAAATGCCCGAACGCTAGCAAAAGCGGGTTTTACAGGGCTTTTACACGCCCATCGCCGCTTTCGCATTTGCACAAAATCGAGCGGCGAGAACGGGATCTTTCCTGCCTGGCTCGCTTTCGACGCCGCTCGCCGTATCAACCGCCGTTGGCTGCACATTGGCGATGGCGGCGGAGACGTTATCGGGCGTTAACCCCCCAGCCAGGACTAGATAGCGACATTCTAGGGCGCTCAGCCAAGACGACCACCCTTCAAGCGACTCCCAATCGGCCGTCTGTCCGGTTCCGCCATAGGCGTCTTGCTGAAAGCCGTCGATCAAAATCGCTGGCGGCGAACATTCGCGGTCCGCACACCGCGACAGGAACTGAGCGATTTCCTCTTTCCAGCCGGGACCGCAGCGGAACGCCTTCAGCACAGGAGGCGATCCGAGATGCCGGAGGCGAGCAAGGTATTCCGGCGGTTCGTCCCCATGTAGTTGAACCCAATCGAGCGCCAACCGCTTGGCCGTAGCGACGACATCGACGACGTCGGCGTTGACGAACAGACCAACCGCCGCAGTTTCGGGCGAGATCGCGTGGCGAACGTCAGCGGCGACTTCGGGCCGGAGAAACCGTTTGCTTTTGGGATAAAAGTTCAGTCCCAGCGCGTCTGCCCCTGCTGCGATCATCGCTTGGGCGTCTTCGGCGGTGGTGATTCCGCAAATCTTGCGTTGGAACAACGGGTGACTCCGGCTGGGGAACTTACATTCAGCGTTCGTCTATTTTAGCCGGCTGATTTCGGAGTGCGAACTAGGCGAATCTGATGAAGCGCGACTCTCCAGGCGCCGATGAATAGACAACGACGAAATGTTGGCAAGGACAGCTAGCATCCGTCAGCCCATGGAGGATGGAAAAGTGGAAGACTCGGCGACGCGTCAATCGCGAACCAGCGCTGCGAGTCGCGCCTATGCGTTCATCGTTACGGCGCTGGCCGTAGTTGCGATCGGACTCTATTTCTGCCGTACCCCGGTTCAATCGGTCGTTGCGCAGTTAGGCGTTCTCGTTTCCGCCGACTTGGCCGACCAATCGGCGCTGATCCATGTGGCCGAGGAAGCGAAAACCAAGACGCTCTCCGACGCCTCTTTGTTGTTAGTCGCCGAAAAGACCACCAGCGGAACCGAAGATCCGATTGGCGTCGACCAATTGCGCGAGCAGATTCAAATTGAAATCACCCCGCGATCAACGGGCCATCATGCCGACGTTTCGATCGTGACGACCTCCCCCACGACCGGCGGGGCGTTGAAACTGGCCAAGCAAATCGGCGAAGTTTTTCAGCAAGAGATCGACCAGCACGCCGACGATCAGGCGAGTCGAATCGGCGACGCGGCGATCCAACTTGATCAGTCGGCCCGCAGCACGCTGCAAGAGTCGCAACAAAACCTCGACGCGTTTGTCGCGAAATATGGTGACGCTCTCGCTGGTCGCCAACCTCAAGTCAACGTCGCCGCTCCCGCGATCGAAGAGAACCTGCAATGGCAGGAACTGCGGCAACAGATCTCCGATCAAGAAGCGGAGCTGTCTATCTTGCTGACGCAGCGAACTGAAGAGCACCCAATGGTGATCAACGTCAAAGCGAAGATCGCCTCGCTGCAAGCTCAGCTGACTCAAGTCCCTCGCTTTGCGGATCCCGCTCCGTCGGTCCCGGCGGCCCAATTGCCGCCGGTCAATGTCGAGAAACTGAAGTCGGAGCACGAACGGTTGAAGCAGGCGGTTACGCAAGCGCGTTTGTCGCTGCAAGCTGTAGGGGGCAAACATCAGATTGCCGCCGATGGGCATCGCTTCTACACCTCGATTAGCGCCGTTGTTGACCAGTCGCCGCACGTCGCCGGAATGATCGGCGGCAACTTTCCTCTGATTCGCGTCGGCATGCTGTTGGCGGTTGCGACCCTGTTGGGCGGATTCGCGGCACTCTGCATTCCGACCGTCGAGCAAGAAGCGATTCTGGTAAGCTCCAAAGAAATCGCAGCCGCCGCGGGCGTTTCGATCGTCGCCGAACTGCCGCTGCCCGGCGGACCGGCTGTTCCCCGCAAGCGTACGGCGACTCGCATGCTTGCCCGCTTCGCCATCGTCGCTAGCGAATACTCGCTGGTAGCGCTCGTCGGCTTGATCCTGGTCGCCCTCCTGGTTGACCCTGAGTTCACGCGTACTTTCACGCATGAACCGTTCACCGCGCTCTACAACGCCCAAAATCAACTTTGGAAGTTTGCGCAGTAAGGAAGCCGTAACAGATTCCCACATGGTCCCGGTGGAGATCGCCCCCTGTTTTTGCCGATGGTTGAAATGCACGCTGCGCAGCGCAAATCACTTTGATGACTCGGCTTGCAGTCCGCCAAGAAGACTTGCACAGCCTAGGAAGAATAAGCAATGTACGAATCGTTTTATCAGCTTATGCGGCGCCCATTTCCAGCAGCCGCTGACGCCCCCTACTATTTCCCCTCCGCCGCTGCCGAAGCGGCTCGCAGCACCATGCGGCGCTGTCTGCATCGGGGCGAGGGTCCGGCGCTGCTGATCGGCGGGCCGGGACTGGGCAAGTCATTGCTGTTGAAGGTGCTTGCAAAGGACCTGCAGGCTCAGCGTCACATCTCGTTTCTGCAATGCGGCCGCGTCTGCTCTCGCCGTGCCTTGTTGCAAGCGTTGCTGTATGATTTGGGACTTCCCTATCGTGGACTCGAAGAAGGGGAACTCCGACTGTCGCTGGTCGACTTCCTCCACTCGTCCAATGACGATCGACAAGGCCTGTTGATCTTCATCGACGAAGCCGACACGCTACCGACCCGCTTGCTCGACGAACTGCGACTGCTGACCAATATTTCCGCAAAGGGAGAATCGCTGGTCGGCATGGCGCTCGCCGGAGGCCTGACTCTGGAAGAACGCTTCGCATCGCCGCGACTCACTTCGTTGAATCAACGCGTCGCTGCACGATGCTACCTCGAGACCTTCTCGAAAGCGGAGACCGCCGAGTTCGTCAAATTCCAGCTGGAAGGCGCCGGCTCGCATCGCACCCTCTTTTCGGACGAAGCCCTCGAAGCGGTGGCCCAAGTCACCGGCGGCGTTCCCCGCCTAATCAATCAGTTGTGCGACCACACCTTGGTGCTGGCTTCGCTCGGATCGCAAAAGCGGATCGACGCGAGCGGCATTGAAGAAGCGTGGGCCGACTTGCAACAGATGCCTGGACCGTGGACGGTTAGCCAAGAAGAGTTCACCCCGCCAACCAGCGCCGGTGGCGTGCTGGAATTCGGTTCGCTCGATGACGAGGCCGCTGAACTTCCGCAGTCGGTAAAGTTCCCGTCGCGGATCATGGCTCCGCCGAAACAGAAGCGGGACGTGGTGGACGAAGACGCCGCGTCGACGCTTCGCATGAGCGCAACCGAAGCCGACTTCGAGCCCGCCTCTTCGGTTCAGCCCGAAGCGGAACTCGAGTTCCTCAGCGCCGCGAAGAATCCGTTCGACGAATCGTTCGACAACGAAGAGGTGATCCTCGATCGTTACGCCAGCCTCAGCGACGCTCGTGGCGTGTTGAAGCAAGTGCACAGCCGCGAAGGGGTCGAGATCGCGTCGCTGCTCGAGCCGACGCCGGTGATGGTTCAGTCGAATCACGAGGCCGTCGCCGCGGTCGATGTGGTCATGCCTCCGTACGCTCGCGATGAAGAAATCGTCTCGCGACATCTGCGGGAATCGGCTCCGACTCCGCCCCCTGCGGACGATCGCGACATCCTGATCATCGAAGATCACGAAGCCGAAACGGCGCCAACGCGCAGTCGACGCCGTGAATTCCGGCGGCTCTTTAGTAACCTTCGCCGCGAACACGCCTAGGTAACCGAGGCTTCGAATCATGTCGAAAATGCTCGACGCGTTGAAACGTCTGCAAGAGCAGGGCGCCGCCCCTGCGTCGACGCCGACGATCAACAACACCGTCGGACAAATCGACGCGGTTCGCGACGTCGCAGCGGCGGTGGGTCAAGCCATCGCGGAAACGGAAGAGCGACTCCGCAGCGAATACGAACGGCAGATCGCGGAACGTGACCAACAGCTCGCCTTGCAGCGTCAGCATCTGGAAGCGGAACTGAGCGCGGAAAAAACAGAGCTGGAACGGCAACTCTCTCAGCTGCAGTCGCAGCTGGAATCGCATCAATCGGACGCCAGCGCTCACGAAGAACTGCAAACCGAACTTCAGGCTGAGATCGCGCGTCTTCAGGCCGCAGCCGAGCAGCTTCGCCAGGAAGACGCGGCCCGCTTCCGTCAGGAGCAAGAGTCGCTGCAAAAGCGACTGCACGAATTGGACGCAACTCGTCAGAAGGTCGCCGCGGATGCAGCGACGCTGACAGAACGGCTCCAGGCCAAAGAAGCGGAACTGCATGAGATTCAGCAAGCGATCCAGTCGACGTCGTCGGTCGACGAAGAAGCGCTGCGAGCCAGTCTGAGCGCCGAGCTATCCAAGCAGGCGGAAGAGTTCGCTCGCAAAGAGGCCGACTTGCATAATGCGCTCGCCGAAGCGCGCCGCATGGTCGAGAATCAACAAAACGACCTGGCCGAGATCATTCGGTTGCGGACCGAGGAAAAGGCGCGGTTCGAGAAATCGCGGGCCGCAGCGGTCGCTCAAGCTCAGGCTCAAGCGCTCGCCCAGGCCCAAGCTCAAGCCGTTGAACCGCCTGGCGACCGTCAAGCGGAATCCCTCGCTGAACCGCAAAAGCCGCCGGTCGCCAAGCCGGAACCGCCATCACTGCTACTCCGCTCGTTCACGTCAGCGGCGCCGCGTCCTCACCTCTGTTCCTTTGAGGAGCAGACCTTGGCCGACATGCAGGATGCGCGAATCAGCGAACGCTATGAGCGTCTTGCGCAGCCTTCCACCAAGCCGACGTCCTCGCTGTTTCTTTCCGCCGATGGTGGCGATGACGCCCATCAGGCCGGTTTTCACACCGCCGTCGCCGCCGCGCGAGAAGATCGACGCGTATTGATTATCGACGGCGACGTCCATGGGAAGCAGCTTTCGCATCGCTTGAGAATGCGCGATTCGCTCGGCTTTTACGAGGTGATCCGCCGCGAAACGAAGTGGACCGAGCGGGTGGTTGGGCTCCGCTGCGGACAAATTGACTTCTTGCCTGCGGGACGTAGCCTCTACACGGTGTCGCGCAGCGACCTCGAATCGGCTCAGGCCGTCTGGCGGGAGCTGAACGAGATCTGGCCGTTGATCATTTTGGTGGGCGAACATCCCGGCGCCGTTTCGACGGAACTGTACTGCGTCTTGTGCCAGTCGATCTACTTGACGGCCTGTTTGGGACGCGCCACAAAAGATGACGTGAAAGCGGCCTCAAAACGTATCGCCTCGATCGGCGGTCGCATTGAAGCGGCGGTCGCGATGAACGCCAAGTTGAAATAAACGTCGACTTGGCCGCCCCACATCCAACCTAGCAGCGGAACTATGGCCAAGTATCTTGTCACCGGCGGCGCTGGTTTTATCGGTTCGCATATCGTCGACGCACTCGTCGCTCGCGGCGACAAGGTGCGCGTCATCGACAACCTGAGCACCGGCAAACGAAGCAATCTCGACCAGGTCGCAGGCAAGGTTGAGTTCATCGAAGGTTGCCTCACTGACAGCGCCGTGGTCGCCGACGCCGTTCGCGGCATCGACGTCGTCTTTCATCAAGCGGCCCTCGCTTCGGTTCCGCTCAGCGTCGAGCGCCCGCTCGATACGCACGCACACTGCGTCACCGCAACGGTCAACTTGCTCAACGAAGCTCGCAAGGCGAACGTTCGTCGACTGATCTACGCCGCGTCGAGCAGCGCCTATGGCGACGCGCCGACGTTGGCCAAACGCGAGACCGACCTGCCGAATCCGTTGTCCCCTTACGCCGCGGCGAAACTCTCGGCCGAGTATTACCTGCAAGCCTTTTATCACACGTACGGCATCGAAACGGTCGGCCTTCGCTACTTCAACGTGTTTGGACCGCGGCAAGATCCCGATAGCCCCTACTCGGCCGTGATCCCAATCTTCATCACGCTGCTGCTGCAAGGCGATCGCCCGGTGATTTACGGCGACGGCCAGCAGTCGCGCGACTTCACCTTTGTGAAGAACGTCGCGCTGGCGAATCTGTCGGCCGCGAAAGCGGACGGAGTAGCCGGTCGGATTATCAACGTCGCCAATGGCCGCAGCACGTCTCTGTTGCGACTGATCGAGCTGCTCAATCGCGAATTGGGAACCGACGTCCAGCCGAAGCATGATCCCCCGCGAATCGGCGACGTTCGCGACAGCATGGCCGACAACACGCTCGCGCGGACGCTGCTCAACTATGAAGTCGAGATCGACTTCGAGACCGGCCTACAGATGTCGATTGACTACTATCGACAGCTCGTCGCTTCACGATCGGCCTGATCGACTTCCAGCTCGCACTGCGGCGCCGGTTCGATCGGCGCCGGCGACTCCACGTCAAACTCCTCGCCGTACTCTTCGCCGATCTCTTTCCGGCCTAAGGCTGCGTAGAGAAGCGTCGTCGTGGCGAACGTGACCGCCAGGACCGTAAACATTGTCGGATATCCTGGCCAACCCAGCTCATCGGCCCAGGTAACGATCGCCCCTTCCATTGGAAAGCCGACGAGCGAACCAAAGTCGAGCGACGCCAACATCAAGTTGGTGCCGGTTCCGCGATAACGACGCGGGAAAACGGTCGCTCCCCCGGCAACGACCGCCGGAAACAAGAACGCGTGCGCCGCTCCGCCAAAGACCGCAGGCAGCGGCAGCATCCAATACGCGGTGACCGGCAGATAAGCGATCATCGACAACACCAGGCAGGTCATGCCGAAGATGACCGTATTCTTCACGCCGTAGCGATCGGTGAACTGCCGCGTAGCAATCCGGACCGAAAACGCCGTCAGCGCGTAGGCGAGAAAGAAGTACCGAATCTGATTGATCTCCAGCGAGTCGGCGAAGCTCCGCAGGAAGACCTGCGGCATCAGAACGCCTCCTCCCACAACCATCCCCATGAGCAGCAACCATCCGGGATTGAACGATCGTACGAGCGTCCAAAGGGCAGGGTGCTCATGATGGGGCGTGCGAAGATCACCGCGAGTCGATAGATAAGCGAGCAACATCGAGACGGCGAACATCGCTCCCGACAGGAAGAACATCGCCTGAATCTGACCGAAGGTGACCTGGTCCCCCTGAAAAATCCAGTCTCCGATCACCGGTCCAATCGCCACTCCGATAAACCCGGATGAGCCGAGAACCCCCACCATCTCCGCCGTTCGCCCCGGCGGAGCTTTCAGCGAAACGGAGGTCAGCGAAGCGCTGAAGGCCCCTGCGACGCTGATCATCATCCCGATCCGCAGCAGGAAAATCCAAGGAGAATGGAGGCTCTGAACGGTCAGGTGCAACAGCACGAACAGGGTCAACGCGAAGAGAGAGCAAAGCCAAACGGTGCGAGGTCCCAGCCGATCGATCAGCCGCCCCTGCAGAAACCGGCCCAGCAATCCCCCCGTCATCCCGCAGCCGGTCACCAGCCCCAACTGATACGGACCGCCGCCCAAATAGGCGATAAAGTCGGCGTACCGAAACAGGCTGCTCATCCCGACGATCAACGCCAAATTGGCGAAATATCCGAGCCAGAAGTCGCGATTGTAAGGATTTTCGGGCGAAAAATTGTCGCTCGTCGCGGACATGGAATCTTAAAGGTTGGTAAACAGGGCGGGGAATTCCAGCTATTATACGAGCTTGCCTCCCGTGACCAGCGGGCCATTTTCCCTTGTTGCTTCCCTACCTTGCATGTCGAACGACCGCCCACCCTCTCACACCGTGTTGATTGCGGTCGCGACGTTCAACGAGATCGACAATCTTCCGCTGCTGGTCGCCGAGATCCTGGACGCTGTCCCTGACGCCGACATCTTGGTCGTTGACGACGACTCCCCCGATGGAACTGGCAAATGGTGCCAGGAGTTCGCCGCCAACGAGCCGCGTCTCTCCTGTATGCATCGTGCCCGGGGCGCCGGACTAGGGACCGCCGTCATCGCCGCAATGAAGTATGCGATCGACCGCGACTATGACTTAATGGTCAACCTCGACGCCGACTTCAGCCACACGCCGCAAAAGATCGTCGACCTGCTCGCCGTCGCCAAAACGAGCGACGTCGACGTCGTGGTCGGCTCTCGCTATGTCGCAGGGGGCGGCGTTCAAGGCTGGCCGCTCCATCGCCGCTTTATGAGTCGCGGGATCAACTTCTATACGCGATTGCTCTTAGGTCTGCCGGTTCGCGATTGCAGCGGCTCATTTCGCTGCTACCGCGTCGCGACCCTCGCCCGGCTCGACTTTGACGCGATCGTCTCGAAGGGCTATTCGTTCTTCGAGGAAATCCTCTGGCGTTTTCGGATGGCGGGAGCGACCTTTTGCGAGGTTCCCTATGTCTTCGTTGAGCGGGAACGTGGCTATTCGAAGATCAACTGGCGCGAAGCGGTTCGCGCTCTCTACCTGATCGCCCGTCTTGGGCTCGGCTCGATCTTCACATCGCAATCGAAGTCGGCTTAGCCCCTCTTCCGGGCAGTCTTTGTCTATTGACAAAGCGCACGCGATCGTGGTCGATTGCGAGATGGCTTGCGGCACTTCCCCTTCGGATGATGCTTCGGCCGAAAAAAAATTTCGCGCCGTCCAGTCCACTGTTCATTCGGACGCTAACAAACCCCGCGGGTCCGGCGGAAAAAAAATGACGCGATCCAGTCCACTGTCCATTCGAGCGCTAACAAATTCCGCCGGTCCGGTTCGCCCGCCAGTCCGGGAAAAAATATAGCAGTCCAGTCCACCGTCCATTTGGGCGCTAACGAATAATGACGGGGGGGTTGGAATTGATCCAACGTGAAAAAACGAAGCGGTCGAGTCCAGTCCGGTCGCGGCCGATTCGCCCAGGTTGAACCAATCCAGTCGGCGACTTATTCTGTACGTGACTATCTCGCCTATCCTTCCCCCCCAAGAGGTTGCAAGATGCTCCGCTGGCCAATCGCTTTGGCGCTGACCTTGCTCGTCTACTCGGCGGCCGTTGCCGCTCCCTTGAAACTGCAAATCACCGCGTCGGACCAGGCCGAGATCAATGTGCCGGTCACCGTCGCTGTTCCCAAGGCTGCCGCTGGCGACGCGCAGGTCGCGACGGTCGCTCTTTCGGATGGCACGAAGCTGGTTGGTCAGCTGACCGCTCCGAGCCTGCTCTCGAAAGCGGACGCCACGAAAGACCTCGAGCTGACTTTCGTCCTTCCGAAACTCGACGCAGGCGCCAAGTTGACGGCGACCGTTGAATTTGGCGGAAGTGCAGGGGGACAAGAGTACAGCTGGAAAGACACGCCGGGCAAGTCGATGGATCTGCTCGACGGCAATAAGCCGGTGCTGCGTTACATGTACGAGGCGCTCGACGACTCATCACCTGAGCGTCGCCACGAAACCTTCAAGGTATATCACCATGTCTTTGACCTGGATGGCAATAACCTGCTGACCAAGGGCCCCGGCGGGCTCTTCCCGCATCACCGCGGCCTGTTCTACGGCTTCAATCGCATCAGCTACTCGGCTGACGGCAAGAAGCAAAACGCCGACGTCTGGCACTGCAACAACGGCGAATCGCAAGCTCACATCAAAGTCATCAGCAGCGAAGCTGGCCCCGTCCTCGGTCGCCAATTGCTGCAAGTCGAATGGCGCGGACGTGACGGCAAGCCGTTTGCTGAAGAAGAACGCGAGCTGACCGTCTATCGCACGCCGGAAGGACGCCTGATCGAATTCGCGTCGCGACTCGAAAGCAAGGTCGACGACCTGAAGCTTGACGGCGATCCGCAGCACGCAGGATTCCAATTCCGCGCAACGCAGTTCGTTCCGGACAATACCGCCAAAAAGACCTTCTACATTCGTCCCGACGGCAAGGGAAAACCGGGCGCCTTCCGCAACTGGCCCGGTCAGAAGGAACATGTCGACCTGCCGTGGAACGTGCTCGTCTTCGAGGCTTTCGACAAGACCTATTCGACCTGTTACCTCGATCGTCCGACCAATCCGAAACCGGCTCGCTTCAGCGAACGGGATTACGGGCGATTTGGTTCCTACTTTGCGACCGACGTTCCGCAAGAGGAACCGCTGGAAGTGAACTACCGCGTTTATCTGACCGAAGGAGAAATCGCTCCGGACGCGATCGCCGAGTCGTACGCCAGCTTCAATCAACCGCCGCAGGTTTCGATCGTTGAATAAGACTTTCACGCGAGTGCAAATGGGCAAGTTTGCTTCGCGTCTCCGCATCGCGGGGACTGCGCTGATCGTATTGTCGGCGAGCGTCTGCTGGTCCGCCCCTTTCGACAACGCGCCGGAACTATCGCAATCGAAGCTCTTCAACGAACGTGATCTGCAAGGTTGGCGTCCCACGATCCGCTGCGACGCCAACGAACTCTCCCCGCAAGATCGCGAAGTGCTCACCGAACTCGCCGCCGACGATATGAGCGTTCACTGGCAAGCGGCGTTCGGCATCCTGCAATACGATGGCGCCGGCAAGCCGATCGAGACCGAACGTCACTTCGGTCCTTGCATCTTGTCGTTTCAATGGAAATGCGAGCCTTGCTCATCGGCGACGATTGGCCTGCCTGGAGGCTGGAGCGTTGCCATTGGCGACGCCGATAGCGACGGCGCCGATCAGCGTCGTTCGTCTGGCGCGATCTATCAAGGTTGTCGTCGCGTTATCAAACCGATGCGCTGTACGGATCAGCCGCTCGGCGAATGGAATCACATGACGATTCGCGTTCGCAGTCATCAGGTCGACGTCTGGCTCAATGGATGTCGGATCGCGGTTGTCGATGATATTCACCTCGATACCGAAGGCCCCATCACTCTGGACGGGGGCCCCACGCCGCTCTATTTCCGCAATGTGGTTATCGAGCCACTCAAAGTCTCTTCAGGCGAGCCAAATTCTCAGCTTCCCTAAGGTTCGTTGACTACCCTAGAAAGCGCATCTAAAATCGGCTCCTTCCCCTTATTTTTTAATTAAGAGATGCTTTTATCTCGCGGAAAGATTGCGCATGGCAAATGAATCGTCCGGTCGCATCAGCAATGTGATGCAAGAGGCCCGTGTTTTCCCCCCGACCCCGGAATTCCAGGCCAAAGCCGCCATTAGCTCGATGGAGCAATATCAGCAAATGTGGGACGAAGCGAAGGCTGACCCCCCCGCATTCTGGGATAAAATTGCGAAGACCGAACTTCATTGGTTCGAACCGTATCGCAAAACTTTGGAATGGAACGAGCCGTTCGCCAAGTGGTTTGTCGACGGAAAAACCAACGCTTCGTACAACTGCTTGGACCGTCATCTCTCGACGCCGCGTCGCGATAAGCCTGCGATCATCTGGGAAGGGGAGCCCGGTGATACGCGGACGTTGACCTATGCCGAGCTGCACCGCGAAGTCTGCCGCTTCGCCAACGGCCTAAAGAGCCTCGGCGTGCAGCAAGGGGACGTCGTCTCGATCTACATGCCGATGACGCCGGAATTGGCGATCGCGATGTTGGCCTGTGCTCGCATCGGCGCGATTCACTCGGTCATCTTCGCCGGGTTCTCGGCCGAAGCGATCGCCGATCGCAATCATGACGCCAGCGCTCGCGTGATGCTGACCGCCGATGGCGCCTGGCGCCGCGGTAAAGAGCTCTCGCTCAAAGCGACCGTCGATGAAGCGCTCGCCAAGTCGCCGACCGTCGAGAAGTGCATCGTGCTGAAGCGGATCGGTAACGAAATCAACATGCAGGAAGGTCGTGACATCTGGTGGAACGATCTGATCGAAAGCGTCAGTGACGATTGCCCGGCTGAACCGTTCGACAGCGAAACGCCGCTGTTCATCCTCTACACCAGCGGATCGACCGGCAAGCCGAAAGGGATCAAACACACCACCGCTGGCTACAACCTTTACGCCAAGCAAACGTTCGAGTGGGTCTTCGATCATCGCGACGACGACATCTACTGGTGCACCGCCGACTGCGGCTGGATCACCGGTCACAGCTATGTCGTCTATGGTCCGATGTCGGCTGGCGCCACTTGCGTGATGTACGAAGGCGCCCCGAACTTCCCGGACGAAGGTCGCTTCTGGGAGCTGATCGAAAAGTACAAGGTCACCATCCTCTACACCGCCCCGACCGCAATTCGCGCCTTCATCAAGTGGGGCGACGAATGGGTCGACAAGCACGACATTTCCAGCCTCCGTTTGCTCGGCACCGTCGGCGAAGGGATCAACCCGGAAGCCTGGATGTGGTACCACGAAAAGATTGGCGCCTCGCGCTGTCCGATCGTCGATACCTGGTGGCAAACCGAAACCGGCGGCATCATGATGTCGCCGCTGCCGGGCGCCATTCCGACCAAACCGGGCAGTTGCACCAAGCCGCTCCCCGGCGTCATTCCGGGCATCTTCGACGAGAACAACGAACTCTGCGAAAAGAACCAGGGTGGCAAGCTCACCATCACGCATCCTTGGCCCGGCATGCTCCGCGGCATCTGGGGTGATGAAGCTCGCTACAAGCAGCAGTACTGGAGCACCGTTCCGCACTGCTACCTCGCAGGCGATAACGCCCGCATCGACGACGACGGCTACTACTGGATCATGGGTCGTATCGACGACGTGATCAACGTCTCGGGGCACCGACTCTCGACGATCGAAGTCGAAAGCGCCCTCGTGTCGCACCCGAACGTCGCGGAATCAGCGGTGGTCGGTCGACCGCACGACATCAAAGGCCAAGCGATCGCCGCCTTCGTCACGCTTCGCGACGCCGAACCGACCGACGAATTGAAAGCCGCTCTGAAGCAGCACGTTCGCAAAGAAATCGGCGCCCTCGCCGTGCCGGACGACATCCGCTTCACCGCCGTTCTTCCCAAGACTCGGAGCGGTAAGATCATGCGGCGTTTGCTGCGTGATATCGCGTCGGGTAAGGAACTCGTCGGCGATACTTCGACTCTCGAAGATCTCGCTTCGCTCGCCAAACTGCGCGACGAAGACTAAGCCAGCGTGCGGCCGTCGCGATCAACCATCGCGGCGGCCCATCCGCCGGACTTCTCAATAGCCGCATCAATCTGGCGACGAATCTCGATCGTCGCCTTTACCGCGGCAATGATCTGACGATAAGTCGCGACGTCGTCGCTCGACAATTCATAGCCGCGACGATCTTTCAGCCACTTCTCGAGCACCTGGTGAACGCCGAAGCGGCATTTCCATTCGTCTAGGGTCACCGCTGCGATTGGCTGGTTCTTCCCAACGAAGATCTGGCCACTAAGGTACTTAGGATATCCGCGGTCAACTTCGACTTCCGTCCCCTCTTCGTTCCCAGACGCCGCGTCACGTAACAAGTGCGCTTCGATCAGACGCTCTCCCCACGCAATTAGCTTCGCGGCCAGCGACCATTTCTGTGGAAAGAAAAGGCGGGGGTATTCAATCCGCAATTGATCGGCGTAACGCTGGCGATAGGAGGTCGCATGAAAGATTGCGTAAATCAGCGCAGCCAAATTTTGGGGCGTAACGGTTTGATCCTTCCACCGTTTCCGGTGCACGCCGAGCAACTCGTCTCGCACATTGCTTTCGCCAGCAATCGACAGCGGCAGGATTGACTCATTTCCCCGATTATCGCTGCGCAAAATTCCGTCGAGCGTAATCGCGTCGGTCACGCCGAAGTAGTTACATTCTTGCCCAGTCGGCATCTGCCGCCGCACGATCAGGCCGATCGTTTCTCCCGCGGCAAGCGAACGCATGATCTCTCCCCGCGGCCAATCGATCATCTCCGGCGTCCAATAGATCCAGCGATAATCGAACGGACGATAGAGACAACGCATCGGTCGCGATTGCCAAAGGTCGTCGGCACGCAGCGCCGCTCGCGCATCGGCAAGTTTCCACGACCGCGTATCGCCTGGGGGATATTTCCCGCTGCGACTGCTGGAGAAGTAGGCGGATCGAATTTCTTCGTCTGACAGCCGTTCGTCGCGAAATTCTCCAATGCGTTCCAGCAGCGCGGAGCGATCATGGTCGATCACAATCTTGTCGCGCGCCGTCACTACGGCCGAAGCATATTTGCCGAACAGCTCCAAAATCGGCAGTCCCCGTTCATATTCACTGGCCCGCGCTTCATCTCGCGCCATGAAAAAGTAGTGCGGCGTAGAAACCTTGATCTCGTCCGAAGCGATATCCACGAACGACTCACTTTCCAGACGTTTGAGCTTCGCCGCACGGGATCCCCAAAGATCGCCGCGGTGGAGCGTCGCCAACTCGCTCCCCTCTCCTTTTTTCGTGAACAGGCCGATCGCAACCCCTTGTTCGATCGCAAACACGTTTTCGTCGTCCGGTTCTTCCTCGCTTTTCTCCCGCTTTTTCACGTTTCCATGCAGATCGATCAGGCTGATGCGATCAAAACCGCGGAGTAATTCCCAACGCATACCGCGAAAGGTTGGATTATCGAGATAGCCATGATTGGTCAGATAGCAAAGAATGCCAAAGCCACAGCGATCCAAGTGCCACTGAGCGAGCCGAAAAAACTGGACGTAATCGTCGTGCAGCCACAGTTTCTTCTCGCGGAGCGGCTGTCCGGCGACTTCGTAATAGTTACGCGACGGTTGACCGGAGCCGGTCATCAGCGATTTAATCCAATCGCCATGGCTGGCCGTCGTCGCTGAGTAGGGAGGATTCCCGATGATGACGGAAAACTTTTCGCCGTCCGACCAGGTCGCTTCAGAAAGGGCATCGCCGACGCGAATTTGAATCTCATCAGGCGTCACATCGGTAACGCCGGTTTCGTTCAGCACGGCGATTAAGCGGCGGCGAGCGTCTTCGGCCGCTTCCGGAAAGAGCTCGCAGCCGAACAAGCGAGGCAAAACTCGCTCATGAACCGCCGCGGGCCAGGCGATTTCGTCGCCAGCGTCGCAGTAGTTTTGATAGATTCGGCGAATTGCCGCTTCGAGAAAAACGCCGTCGCCGCACGCCGGGTCGAGAATCGAAATCAGCGGCGCATCGGTCTCATTGCATCGCGAATCGTCGGCCAGGCCAAGAGGCAAACCAAACTGCTGCCGGAGCGATTGATCCACCGCCCGAATCATGGCGGCGGCGACCTCGGGAGGCGTATAATAAACGCCGTGGCGTCGCCGTGCCGCATCATCCGATTGGGCTAATCGGGCCTCAAAGTTCTCGGCCAGTTCCGGCAAACTGCTGCCAGCGTTCATTCCATCCCTGGCGTTTAATTCTCGCCATCCACTTTCAGATCGATTTCCTGACCATCCTTTTTCAGTTTCGCCGAGACAATATCTTCGTCATCGTTAAACTCGATCAAAACCTGGCCGCTTCCTTTGTCCCCCTCAACGTCATAGACGAAGATATTAGGATCATCTTCCCCCATCGAAGCGGTGAGGTTCATTTCGCATTTACTGATCGTGCCGAGCATCTTTTCGATCGTCGGATCGCCTTCGATAGCGCTCATCACCTGAGGATCATTTCCCCAATCGCTCAGCGACTCCGCGTCAAATTCGAGCGCCCATTCCTTTGATCCCTTGTGGAGATCGATGCTCTCGACATCGTCGCCAGGCTCGTGGACATAAAGCTGGCCGCTCCCTTTGTCGCCGGTAACGTCGTAAACGAAGACGTCATCCCCAGCAGCCATCGACGCCGACCAATTGATCGAGCTCGAGGAAACCTTGCCGATTTCTTCGCGGAACGTTTCGTCCTTCTCAACCGCAGCGACAATCTCTTTCGCCCGCTCGTTCATCGCCCACTGCACCAGACCGCCGCAGCAGCCGCAGACTAGCAGCGTGGGGAGCGCAACGGCCGCGACGATACATCCGCCGATCCCAAAGAACCACCCGCCGCCGGAACTCTTTTTCGGAGGGCGGGGCGAAAAGGGGTCGTCAACGCTGAAGCGATCGCCACTGCTCATGAGAATCTCTTAAACTCGCGGAGAAGAACAACTAATGCGAAGAGTATAGCGGGCAACACTTTACATCGCGAACCGAAACTGCCGCCGCAGCAATAAAAAAAGCCCCAGCAGAGACTGCTGGGGCTTTGGAAGTGTAAATAAATCCGGCGATACCTACTTTCGCGCTTTTGGCACTATCATCGGCTCGAAAAGCTTGACGGCTGTGTTCGGAATGGGAACAGGTATGACCTTTTCGATATGGTCACCGGAAGAGACTTGCGTTCACGTGCGGGCGAACGCGAGCCTAGTGACTCATGGCAAACGGCGGATCGCTGGTTGGCGATCCGCAGCGTAGTGGCCACTGGTCGCACGTCTGAAGCATTGAAGCTTCGTTAATCGAGCCCAAACGGGGTTGAGCTTAAACGTGCGACGGTTATTCGTTTGAATTGGTAGAGAATGCTA